>DASUDJ010000309.1:0-3267 GCA_036275635.1 Limnobacter sp.
GTGATTTCCAGCAGTTTCGCCGATATTTTCTTCAATAATTGCTTCAAGAATGGCTTCTTACCCATTGTTTTGAAAGAAGAAGAACTGAAAGATGTTTTTGCCGCGATTGAGGCAAAACCCGGTATCCAGATCACGGTCAGCCTGGAAAACCAGTCTGTCACGATTGCCGGAAAAACCTTCAGCTTCCAGGTGGATGCATTCCGCAAGCACTGCCTGATGAATGGCCTGGACGACATCGGCCTCACCCTGCAGCACAGGGAGGAAATCGTGGCTTTCGAGAAAAACCGCCTTGCGCAGCAACCCTGGCTTGCCAATTCCATCTGAAATATCGAGAACAGAATGACATTGAAAATTGCAGTAATGCCCGGTGATGGCATTGGCCCCGAGATTACCGCCCAGGCCGTCAAGGTGCTTGAGGCCCTGAAAACAGATGGCCTGAATATTGAATTCGAACATGCACTGATCGGCGGCATCGCCTATCGTGAAAAGGGTGTTCCCCTGCCTGATGAAACCGTGGCACTGGCCAAGGCTTCGGATGCCGTGCTGTTCGGTGCCGTGGGCGATTTTTCACTGGACACGCTGCCGCGTCATCTGCGGCCAGAGCAGGCCATCCTGGGCATTCGCAAGGCACTGAACCTGTTTGCAAATTTCCGCCCTGCCATGGTGTACGAAGAACTGGCAGATGCCTCCACCCTGCGCCCGGAAGTGGTGGCTGGCCTGGACATCCTGATTGTTCGTGAACTGACAGGTGATATCTACTTTGGTACGCCACGCGGCAACCGCATTGCGGAAGATGGCCCATTCAAGGGCGAGCGTGAGGCATTTGACACCATGCGCTATGCGGAAACAGAAATCCGCCGTATTGCGCATGTGGCTTTCCAGGCTGCGCAGAAGCGCGGCGGCAAGCTGTGTTCAGTCGACAAGGCCAATGTGCTGGAAACCACGCAGTTCTGGCGGGATATCGTGACTGAAGTGGGCAAGGAATATTCCGATGTAGAACTCAGCCACATGTATGTCGACAATTGCGCCATGCAGCTTCTGAAAAATCCGAAGCAGTTTGACGTGATCGTGACTGGCAACCTGTTCGGTGATATTTTGTCTGATGAGGCCTCCATGCTGACAGGTTCAATCGGCATGCTGCCTTCAGCCTCGCTGAATGAATCGAATTTTGGTCTTTATGAGCCAATCCATGGTTCAGCGCCTGACATCGCCGGCAAGGACCTGGCCAACCCGATGGCCACCGTGCTGTCGGCTGCCATGATGCTGCGCTACACCTTTGGCCTGGAAGAGTATGCAGTGCGGATTGAAAATGCAGTGAAGGCGGTTCTGGCAAACGGCCCACGCACAGGCGACATCTGGCGTGAAGGCAAAGTGCGCACCGGTACTGCCGGCATGGGCGATGCAATTGTTGCAGCACTGGCGAAACAGAACTGAAAAAGCCTGCCGGAAATGCTGTGCGGGAAGCGCAGCCAACCGAGGTCAAACCCGGCAGGGCAGGCCCGGTTGGCTGAGTCAATCAAGAATTTGAAAATACTGGAGTGGTCATGTTGAAAGTTGGTTTGGTGGGTTGGCGCGGCATGGTGGGTTCTGTCCTGATGCAGCGCATGCAGGAAGAAAATGATTTCGCGCATTTTGAGCCGGTGTTCTTTTCCACTTCGAATGCAGGTGGCAAGGCTCCATCATTCGCCGGAAATGCTGGACCGCTGGAAGATGCAAACAGCATTGAAGCCCTGAAGAAAATGGATGTGGTGCTGACCTGCCAGGGTGGTGACTATACCAATGATGTGTTCCCGAAGCTGCGCGAAGCCGGCTGGAACGGTTACTGGATTGATGCGGCTTCCAGCCTGCGTATGAAGGATGACGCCATCATTATTCTCGACCCGGTGAACATGCATGTGATCAAGGACGGCCTGTCAAAGGGCATCAAGAATTACGTGGGTGGCAACTGCACCGTGTCGCTGATGCTGATGGCCCTTGGTGGCCTTTTCCAGCAGAACCAGGTGGAATGGATTACCTCCATGACCTATCAGGCTGCTTCCGGCGCGGGCGCACAGAACATGCGCGAACTGATTTCCCAGATGGGCAGCATTCATGCCGAGGTGAAAGACCTGCTGGCCGACCCTGCTTCCGCCATCCTGGAAATTGACCGCAAGGTTGCGCAGCACCTGCATTCCGATGCCTACCCCACAGACAACTTTGGCGTGCCACTGGGTGGCAGCCTGATTCCCTGGATCGACAAAGACCTGGGCAATGGCCAATCCAAGGAAGAGTGGAAGGGCGGTACGGAAACCAACAAGATTCTGGGCAAGCCTGCCATGGGTACACCCGGCTGTGTGCCGGTAGATGGCCTGTGTGTTCGCATCGGAGCCATGCGCTGCCATTCACAGGCGCTGACCATCAAGCTGAAGCAGGACATTCCCCTGAATGAAATCAATGACATGCTGGCGCAGGCCAATGATTGGGTTAAAGTGGTACCCAACCAGCGCGAGGCCTCAATCCGTGACCTGACACCTGCAGCAGTAACCGGCAAGATGCATGTGCCGGTTGGCCGCCTGCGCAAGATGGCCATGGGTGGCGATTACCTGAGCGCTTTCACAGTGGGCGACCAGTTGCTGTGGGGCGCGGCAGAACCGCTGCGCCGCATGCTGCGTATCCTGATAGAAAGGTAAACTGCAGCATCATTGACCAAACAGCTGCCCGGGGCGGCTTGAACATTCATGGAGTAAACGGGTGAGGCATAGCAGAAAAAAGATAGTGCCCTTTGTTTTCGTATCAGGATTGTTGGCAAGTTCCCTGGCGCAGGCTGCGCAACTTGGAAAACTCGAAATCAAGTCGGTATCGGGTGAACCTTTCCTGGCTGAAATCCAGATAGACCAGGTGAAGCCTGAAGAACGAGCCACTCTGCAGGCTCGGCTGGCCTCTGCAGAGGCTTTCAAGGCTGCCCGCCTGACTGTTGATCCAAACCTGAAAAACCTGCAGTTCTCAGTCCAGAACGGCGCACAGGCTGGTACGGCCGTACTGAAAATCACCTCATCCCAACCCTTGCCAGCCGGTTTTATTGATGCGCTGGTGGAACTGACCTGGGCTGGTGGACGGGTTGCGAGGGAGTACACCCTGGCGATTCCTGCCAGCACAACCAAGACACCCGAGCAGGCAACTGCCCTGCCTGAGATACGCCCACCGCAGACCTTGCCGGAAGTGGCACCCCCCCGGCAGGACAACCAGGTACCCTCCGCAAGCACGGAAAAGCTGGAAGTGAAGAAAGGT
>DASUDJ010000310.1:0-5514 GCA_036275635.1 Limnobacter sp.
AATTTGAAACCTGGTGGCTGATTCTTGTTCCGGTGATTTTCAGCCTGGGATGGATGGCCGCACGTCTTGACAAGCGTTCTGATGCATCTGCCCGTGGGCAGCTGCCGGCCTCCTACTTCAAGGGCGTGAATTTTCTGCTGAGCGAGCAGCCTGACAAGGCAATTGATGCCTTCCTTGAAGTGGCTGCAATTGACACCCACACCGTGGAACTGCATTTTGCGCTGGCCAACCTGTTTCGAAAGAAGGGCGAAATAGACCGTGCCATCAGGGTGCACCAGTTTTTGACTTCCCGTGAGCAGATCAACCCGACTGATCGTGAAAAGGCCACCTATGAACTGGGAGTGGATTTCCTGCGTGCCGGCATCCTGGACAGGGCCGAGCAGGCTTTTCACAGCCTGGCTGATTCAGGCATGAGGGCGGAAGCCTCGCGCCAGTTGCTTGAACTGTATGAACTAGAAAAGGCATGGGACAAGGCCATTGCGCAGGCTCACAAGCTGCGTGAGTTCGGTGCGGAAGTTCCTGCGGGCGACATTGCCCATTTTTACTGTGAACTGGCCGCCCAGTGCATGGATCAGGGCGACCTGGAGCGAGGCAAACAAGAGCTTCAGAGTGCCCTGTTGACCGAGCCCCACAATGTGAGGGCTTCATTGTTGCTGGGTGAAATCTTTTTCACGCAGGGCCAGTTTGAAGAGGCGATTGGCCAGTGGCGCACGGCCGAACGCCAGAACCCGTGGTACCTGCCACTGGTCGGTTCCAGCATGTGGGCAGCCTTCAAAAAGCTGGATCGACAGGACGAAGGAATTGCCGCCCTGCGTGACTATTGCACCCAGTACCCTTCGATCGACCTGTTGCTGGTGCTGGCCCAGGCAGTGGAAGAAACGACCGGCCCAAGCGCCGCGTTTGATCTGCTTCGCGAGCAGGTGCGGACCCGCCCCAGTCTGCTTGGTCTCGATAAATTGCTGGAATATCAGCTTCGCGGAAAGATGGATGATGACCGTGTTCAGGACTTGAGCCTGACCCGTGAGTTGATTTCAAAACACACCCAGCGCCTGGAGCGTTACCGCTGCCAATCCTGCGGTTTTCAGGCCAAGAAGTTTTACTGGCAGTGTCCCGGTTGTGCAAACTGGGATTCAATTGTGCCCCGCAGGGCGGAAGAACTGGATTTTTACCCGGTGCCTGCCAAAAAAGCAGCCCGCACTCCTTGATACAGGTTCTGGATTGATGGACAAGACCCGTTTTAAAAAAGCAAGAATACTCGTGGTTGGGGATGTCATGCTGGACCGCTACTGGTTTGGCGACGTTGAGCGGATTTCTCCGGAAGCGCCGGTGCCTGTTCTGCTGGTGGGCAACAAGGATGAGCGCCTGGGCGGTGCAGCCAATGTGGCCATCAATGCGAGTTCCCTGGGGGCGCAGTTGGGCTTGATGGGCGTGGTGGGCAATGATGAGCCTGGTGCAACGGTTGAGGCCATGCTGCAGAAAAGCGGGGTTCGATCCTGCCTGCTGAAAGACCCGAATTTTCCAACCACAGTGAAGTTGCGGGTGATCGCCCGCCAGCAGCAACTGGTGCGTATCGATTTCGAAGAGCGGCCTTCACCTGAGCACCTGACCACGAAAATGGAATTGTTTGAGCAGGAATATGGCAACTATGATGTGGTGCTGTTTTCTGATTATGGCAAAGGCAGCCTGGAGCATGTGGCAGACATGATTGCGCTGTGCAGGAAAGCCGGCAAGATTACCCTGGTTGATCCCAAGGGGGATGACTACGCAAAATACACGGGTGCATCGGTGCTGACGCCCAATCGCTCTGAATTCAAGCAGGTGATGGGCAGCTGGAAAAGCGAGTCGGAGTTGATTGAAAAGGCACAAACCCTGCGCACGCGACTGAAGCTGGGTGCACTTCTTCTGACCCGCTCTGAAGAAGGCATGACATTGTTCAATGAAGAGGGCCATTTCCACGTGCCTGCCCAGGCGCGCGAGGTGTTCGATGTTTCTGGCGCTGGAGACACGGTGATTGCCACACTGGCCTGTGCAGTGGGTTCCGGCATGAGCCTTCAGGACAGTGTAGCCCTGGCCAACAAGGCAGGTGGTGTTGTGGTGGGCAAACTGGGTACGGCAGTGATTCTGCCTGAAGAACTGGATTGAGTTGGAACAGACATGAAAAAAGTGATAGTGACCGGCGCGGCCGGCCTGATTGGCAGCAACTTGGTGAAGGCACTGAATGAGCGTGGAATCACAGAGGTGCTGGCGGTGGACAACCTGACCAAGGGGGACAAGTTCCTGAACCTGGTGGATTGTGAAATCTCGGATTACCTGGACAAACAGGAATTCCTGGCCCGTGTTGAAAAGGGTGAGTTTGACCGTTTTGATGCCGTGTTTCACCAGGGCGCCTGCTCCGACACCATGGAGCACAATGGCAACTACATGATGGCCAATAACTTCAGATACACCCAAAACCTTTTTGACTGGGCCCAGCACACGGGCACGCCCTTCCTGTATGCCTCTTCAGCTGCAGTCTATGGCGGCAGCACGCAGTTTATTGAAAACCGCGAGGTGGAAAAGCCATTGAATGTCTATGGCTACTCCAAGTTTCTGTTTGACAAGGTGCTGCGCCGGCGCATGGCCACAGGCTTGAAGGCACCTGTATTTGGTTTCCGTTATTTCAATGTGTATGGTGACCGCGAGCAGCACAAGGGGCGAATGGCTTCTGTTGCATTCCACAACTTCAACCAGTTCCGTGAAGGAGGTGCAGTCAAGCTTTTCGGTCCATATGGTGGATATGAAGCCGGTTGTCAGCAGCGGGATTTCGTCTCAATCGAGGATGTCGTGAAGGTGAACCTGCATTTCTTCGAGCATGCTGACACTGCGCCCTCAGGTGTGTACAACCTTGGGACTGGTCGGGCACAGACTTTCAACGATGTGGCCCTGACTACCCTGAACACCTTGCGCCTGCACCAGGGGGAGGCCGCACTCAGCCTTCAGCAAGCGGTTGAGCAGGGCTTCATTCACTACATTGATTTTCCTGAGGCCTTGAAAGGCAAGTACCAGAGCTACACCCAGGCAGACCTGAGCAATCTGCGCAGGGCGGGTTATGCAGGAAGTTTTTTCAGCGTAGAAGAGGGTGTGGCCAGGTACGTGCGTCGCCTGATTGAAAAATACGCCTGACAATGGAACAAAACAGGTAAGGGGAACACTTAATGGAGTTGGTTGATTCTGTACTTGAACGGAATCGCCTTGTAAACCTGGGGGCATCCCCCGCGTTTAAAGGGTAGGCCAACTGCTTGTTGACTCGCATAATTATCCCATTGGGGTAGTGCTTGCGAACAGGCAAGTGTCTCTGTCTCCTCAAGCCCTGTTAAGCCCGCTTTTATAGCGGGCTTTTTTTTGCAATTCCACTTCGGGTTTTGGCCGCGATTTCGCGGAAAGGTGGGTTGTCCTGACTGGTACGGGCTTTCAGCTGACCATGCCCGAGAAGTACCACTGAAACAGCATGGCCAGGGTGGCCATCAGTCCGGTCATGGCAAACGCAAGGGAAAGCGCCACCGCTGTGACCACTGCGCCAGTGGTCTGCCTGGTGTCGGCCGGGTATTCCGGGTTGATCTCGGAGTTGAACAGTTCATCTTTCATCAGGCCATACCGCATGGCATCCGCCCAGCCGCCAAAGGCAGAAAGCGGAAAGGTCAGCATGTAGATCCAGAAGCGCTTTTTACCGGCATAAATCCAGTGCCCGCCGACAGCGCCGGTCAGCAGGGCCAGCCAGCAGAACAGCAACTTGGTTTTGAAAGGTTCCTGAGGAGTCGGTTTCATTTTTTAAAACACCGCTTGTTAGAATGAACTACGCTGGCTATAATAGCGGGTTATCGGATTTCGTGTGACGAAATCACAATGATTCATTCGTTTGCAGTTCATGTGTCTGCACAGGCAGGCGGTGTGGTGCAAGCATCCATTTGATAGAGGAAATTATGGTCGTCATTCGACTCGCACGCGGTGGTTCCAAAAAGCGCCCATTTTACAGCCTGGTGGCTGCTGACTCACGCAATCGCCGCGATGGTCGTTTTATCGAGCGTATTGGCTTTTACAATCCTGTTGCCCCTGAAGGTTCAGAAGGCCTGCGTATTGCAATGGACCGCCTGACCTACTGGAAAAGCGTGGGTGCACAGTGCTCATCTACAGTTGAGCGCCTGGTTGGTCAGTACAACGCCAAGCAAGCAGCCTGATTTGCATCGCCCCTGCCGATTGGCAGGGTAATTGCGGTAAACAGAAGGTCCGTGGATGTCACTATTCGCGGGCCTTTGTTTTTCTGAACTGCTTTTGAACACAGCGGACAACAGCGCATGAACGCACCAGATGACCTTGTTGAGTTGGGTCGTATCGGCGAGCCTTACGGTTTGAAGGGTTGGCTGAATGTATCGCCTTCTTCGGATGATCCCCAAGTATTGCTGAAAAGCAAGCAGTGGTGGATTTCCCGTATTCGCGAAGAAGAGGGTGCGGCGGTGCGCAAGCCGGGCAAACCGGCGCCAGAAGACCTGGTGTTCGAGCCATTTCGGGTGCTGCAGGCCAAGCCCCACAGCAATCGGATTGTGGCGCACCTGGAGGGTATCGAGCAGCCAGAACTGGCGGCCAGGTTCAAGGGCAGGCGTGTGTATGTCTCCCGTGCGCGCTTCCCGGCAACCGAGCAGGATGAGTACTACTGGGTTGATCTGCAGGGCTGCACGGTGGTGAACCAGCAGGGATACACACTGGGTGTGGTCACCGAGGTGGTCGATCATGGCGCTCACCCTATCCTGGTGGTGAAGGGCAGTGCAGAAGAAGACATGCTGATTCCTTTCGTGGCTGCCTATGTGCTGAATGTGGATGTGAAAGGCCGGCTGATCCAGGCTGACTGGCAGGAAGATTACTGATGCCGGGTTTGCGGTTTGATGTGATTACCTTATTTCCGGACCAGTTTCCCCCGCTGGTGGAACTTGGCGTTGTGGGCAGAGCCCTTAAAAAACAGCTGTTCGAGTTGCATTGCTGGAACCCCCGGGATTTCACGGATGACCCCCACCGCACGGTGGATGACAGGCCATATGGTGGCGGTCCGGGCATGGTGATGCTGGCTGAGCCTCTGGTGCGCTGCCTTTCGGCAATCCGCGCCGCCAGGAATGATGATGCGCCACTGGTCTTCCTGACGCCACATGGTCCATTGCTGAAGCAGGAAGATGTGCGCAGTTGCTGCGACCAGGGCAAGGGTGCCATTCTGCTCTGTGGGCGTTATGAAGGAGTGGATCAGCGCTTCATTGACACCTACGTGGACCGCACCCATTGCCTGGGTGACTTTGTGTTGTCTGGCGGTGAACTGGCCGTGGCCTGTTTTATTGATGCCTGCGTGCGACTGGTGCCTGATGTGCTGAACCACGCCCTGTCGGCAGCGCAGGATTCATTCGAAACTGGTCTGCTGGATTGTCCACATTACACCCGGCCTGAAGTTTTTCAGGATAAAGCAGTTCCGGACGTGCTTTTATCCGGAAATCATGC
>DASUDJ010000311.1:0-2653 GCA_036275635.1 Limnobacter sp.
CCCTGACTGCAAACTCCCCGCGCAGTGGAATGTTCAGCAATTTGGCCATGAAGACGGCAGCCTCATTGTGCATCTGTTCATGCAGCACGCAAAGGCGGAAGAAATACAGGTATTGGTCAGAAAGGCTTGGCTGCCTGCTGCACAACTGATCGGCCTCGTCCAGCAGGCGCAAGGTGTCGGCCAGTGAATCAGCCAGGTATTGCCGGGTGCCTTGAAGATCAGGCAAACCGATGTCCCAGCGAGTGTCATGTGCAATTGCACTGGAATTCAGGCGGGCATCCGCATTGTACAAACGCGACTCCCTTCGGGGGCCATCTGGCCTGCACTTCACACCCAGGTGCCAGTCCGGGTTCCTGGCCAGCCACCAGTCCTGAAACCAGGCCACGTGACACAACTCCCACAGCGGCGGGTTCAGTTCAGGGCGGCAGGGCACACGGCACTCTTCTCCAAGGCTGGCTGCATAATCAGACAGCAAGCCCAACGTACGCTCACGGGTACGAATCAGGGCTGCCCGCAGAAAATCTGCATCTGCTGTTCGAACCAGGTGGGAGGGGCTGGGAATGCTGTTCACAAGGACTGGACTCTGAATCGATTCAAGCAATCAGTGTACGACAAACAGACAGGGTGCGTTCACCCGGAAATCCTGAAACCGGAGCGGCGAGGCGAACATGGCAATTTCAACAGGAGAATACTGGGTCTGTGACATAATTCCGGCACACAACCGGGAGAAAAGAATGGGCTTGATGATCTTGATTGCAGGGCTGGTGCTTTTTTTGGGAATGCATGCCACCCGAATTCCGGATGATCACCGCAGGGCGGGACTTGTCGCGCGGCTTGGCAAGAACCGGTACCGGTTACTTTATTCCGTCATCTCTGCAATTGGCCTGGTGTTGATTGTTTATGGTTACAGCCTGGCCCGCCTCCAACCCGTATTCGTCTGGAGCCCGCCGGTGGCCATGCGCCATGTGGCCGCACTGTTGATGCTGGTTTCAATGATTTTCCTGGTGGCCAGTTATGTACCCAGGAACCACCTGAAAGCCCGCCTGCGCCACCCGATGACCCTGTCCGTGAAAGTCTGGGCACTGGCCCACCTGCTGGCCAATGGCACGCTGGCTGACCTCCTGCTGTTTGGCTCTTTCCTGTTGTGGGCCGTATTGCTGTTCAAGGCGGCCCGCAAGCGGGCCGTGCCCATGGGCTTTGCCGGTGAAGAGCCCACCTTGACTGGGACATTGGCAACAATTGGAATTGGTGCAGTGGCTTGGGTGGTGTTTGCAGCATGGCTGCATGTGCTGCTGATCGGCATCAACCCCCTGGGGGGCTGATGTTCGGGAGTGGGTCCTTACAGAAACCAGAAGCAACTGGCTGCCACGATGGTGGGTATCATCGCACCGGCCAGCAGGCCACCAGCTGAAACCGCCTCGCCCGGAAACTGGCGTTTCAAAAGCGCAAGGCCGGCTGGATTGGGTGCGTTGGCAATCACGGTCAAACCTCCGCCAGCCACCGCACCTGCAACCAGGGCATATCTGAAGCCTTCGCTGGTGCCCTCAATCAATGAGCCAAGATAGGTAAGGGCCGCATTGTCAGTAATTGCTGTCAGGCCAATTGCGGCCAGAAACAGCACCCCGTCATTCAGGTCGCTGACAGCGGGTTGCAACCACCACTGCTGCATGCCGCCCAGCACCACCAGGCCAGCCAGGAAGAAGGCCACCAGCAGGCCTTCCTTCAGCAGGAGGCGGGACTGGAAACTGCTGTAGGCGGCAGTGAAACCCAGGAAAAACAGGAAGACCCCCAGGAACACAGCCGGATGGTGGGCAAACAGCACCACCACGCCCAGAAAGGCAAGATGAATGCCCATGGCCCACCATGGGACTGGAGCCAGCGGTTGACCATCTTCGCCCAAGGCCTCGGGTGTTTTAACTTCAGCACCCAGGTGCCTTGCTGCGAAGAACACGAACACCGTGGCATTGATGAAAACACCGATCGCCGCCTTCCAGCCGAAATTGGCCAGCATGAAGGGTGTGTCCCAGTTCCAGGTGCCAGCAACCATGAGCACCGGTGGCGCCGCAAAGGAGGTCAGCACGCCGCCAATCGAGATATTCACGAACAGCACACCCAGGCCCAGGTAGCGCAGGGCATTGGGCACTGACCTTGAAAACAGCACATCCCGAAGCAGCAATGCGGCCAGGGTCATGGCGGCGGGCTCGGTGATCAGGCTTCCCAGCAGGGGCACCAGGAAGAGGCCCAGCCAGGTGAATGCAACGCCCTTGTTCATTGGCATCAGCCTGGCGAGGCCTTCCACCAGCAGGCGCGACGCTTCAAGTACAGGGCGACTGGCTGCAACCACCATGATGACGAAGACGAACAGGGGCTCGACATACTTGCGGGTGTCCACGTATTCAACGGCTGAATCAAGATTCACGGTGAAAGCCATGGCAATCACCAGGAACAGTGCCCAGATACCAAATACGGCCTCGACCTCGCCCAGCAGGTGAAAAAGACCGCTGTGGTTGGGACTGCGGTGCGCAAGGCGCTCGAAATAGCTGGCGGAAAATGTGTGGATCAGTGCGCCTGCAAAAAGTATGGCGGCTATCCACTGGATGCTTGTAGCTGTCATGTTATTGGTCTTCTCTGGTTGGTTGGGGGCATGACTGCC
>DASUDJ010000312.1:0-6636 GCA_036275635.1 Limnobacter sp.
AACCAACTCCGAGAAGTAAGCGGACTGCCGGGAATCAGAATGTCGAAAGTCGATATGTTCCTGGCCCTTGAAGGCTCCCGGCAGGGGGCTTTCAAAGGCGAAAGCCAGGCCGAGGGGCACCTGGGAGAAATCGAAATCCAGGGCTGGTCCTGGGGAATGTCCCAGCAGGCGCATTCATCCTCCCAACTGGCCTCCAAGGCCAGCGTTCGAACCTTGAATGTTCAAAAGTCGGTGGACAGCGCCAGCACCGCTCTCATGAGTGCGCTGAAGTCTGCCGAGCTTCTGAACAGGGTCGTCCTGAGTTGCAGGGATCCTGGCGGTGTCACCACGATTGAATACCTGCGCATCACCTTGCGGAAGGCTCGCCTCTGTGATTATGAAATCTCAGCCATGGGCAGTGAGGGGCGCCAGGTCAATGAAAGCTTTTCAATTGCCTTCAAGGAAATTGAGGTGGTGTATACGCCGAAGTCGGCTGCAAACCTGAAGGCTGGCGCCTGCACCTACATTGACCTGTATGAGTAAACTGCATGATGCCTTGCAGCCTGCCCTGCTGGACCGCCTCCAGGATGATGAACGTTCACGGCCCACGGAGTCCCCGGGCCGCCACACTTGCACGCCGGAAGTCCTCAGGATGATGGTTGTCCGTGATCTTGAACACCTGCTGAATTCGAACTGCATTCTTGACAAAGCGGTACTGGACAACATGCCTGCCTTGAGGCAGTCGGTGCTGGCTTACGGCATGCCGCCGCTGGCAGGACAATCCGCTTCCCATGTCAATATTCGGCAGTTCGAGCAACAGGTGGCTGATCTTGTTAGGCGGTTTGAGCCGCGCATTGATCCGAAAACCTTGCGAGTTCAGGCGGAAAGCCGGCAGGACACCCTGCATCTTCACAATGTGATCGGTTTGCGAATTTCCGGCCTGTTGTGGGCGCGACCCAGCCCCGTCGAGTTGCTGCTGCGGCAGGAAATTGACCTTGAAACCGGTCGGGTCGCACTTTCGCCCTTGGGCGGCATCTCCGCTTGACCAGGTGCATCCATGGACCCACGCCTTTTGCAGTATTACATCCAGGAACTGGCGCATGTGCGTGATTCAGGTGCCGAGTTTGCGCAGCGCTTTCCGAAGATTGCTGCCCGGCTGGGCATGGATGCCACCGAAGTCAATGATCCTTATGTAGAGCGCCTGCTGGAGGGTTTTGCATTCCTGGCGGCCCGAATCCAGTTGCGCCTGAATGAGGAGTTCCCCCGTTTCACTGCCCACCTGCTGAACAGGCTCAGCCCGAATTTCCTGGCACCGGTGCCTTGCATGGGTGTGGTCCAATTCAACCCGGATTTCAACGACGCCGCCCTGAAGAAAGGTGTTCATCTGAATGCCGGTGCTGTTCTTCACAGCGAGCCCGTTGGGCATGGTTCCGATCCACGAATTCAAACCCGGTGTCGTTTTTCAGTGGGTCATGCAATCACCTTGTTGCCACTTGAAATCAAGTCGGTAGCCCATGGGCCTGTGCAGGGCAAACTGCCCGAAACTCTGGGGCAGAGCCGGCCACGCTCTGCCCTGCAGATAAAAATTCATGACCGTTCAGCTCAGGGATTTGCCAACTTGAAAATGGACCAACTGGACTTCCATGTCAGTTGTTCGGATGAATATGCCTACACCCTGTTTGACAGGATTGTGGGCCAGACCCTGTCCATCGGCATTCGGGCAGGGCAAGACAACGCATGGACAAACCTGCCCTTGCACCAGTTGAAAATGCTGGGCCTGGATGATTCAGATGCCTTGCTACCAGTTACCCCATCGCAATTCAGCGGCAACCGGTTGCTGCAGGAATTCTTTGCCTTCCCGCAGCGTTTCCTTTTCTTCCGGATTTCCGGCCTGTCCAGTTTCCTTCAGCAGGTCAGCCATGACACATTTGAGCTGGCTCTCTTCTTTGGCGACATCCATCCTGTTCTTGATCAGGTGGTTGATTCAGGATTCCTGGCGCTGAACTGCACACCCGTGGTAAACCTGTTCGAGCATTCCTGCGACCGGGTTCTACTGGATCCATGTTCACATGAAATGCACCTGCAACCCAGTCGCATCAGGCCGCAGGATTTTGAAGTCCACAGCATTCTGTCGGTTCAGGCCCATGGTCACAACTGCAAGCAGGAGGTGCTGCCCCTGTTTTCTGGCAGCACTTCAGGTGCAATGCCCGGTGAGGTCTGCTTCAGTTATCACAGGGCCCCCACCCTGCTGTCGGAAAGGCAGAACAAAGAGGCTGGGCGAACCGCTTATGTCGGCAGCGAGGTCTATCTCAGTCTGACGCAACCCACCGGGGAGCTTGCTGAAAACCACGGCTTCCAGCAGCTACAGGTGACAGCCTTGTGTTCCAACCGCGACTTGCCCCTGTTCTTGCCGCTGGGCCAGGGCACCACTGACCTGGGAGCGCCCGGCCACCTCCCCTTGCGTTCAATCCGCTTTCTTCGCGGGCCAGGGCGCCCGGTAAAGCCGGTGGCAATCGGTCAAACCTGTTGGCAACTGGTTGAGCACTTGGCCATCAATTACATGGGTCTGACCAGCCCGGAAACAGGGGAGGACGGAAGCCGGTCCAGCCTGTTGAATCAGCTTCTGTCCTTGCATGCCGATCCTGCCCAACCAGTGCATCAGTTGATAGCCCGGGCGGTTCACCAAGTTAAGTCCAGGCCGGTGGCACAGCGGTTGATGCGGGGAGGTCGCCCGGTTGTGGCAAGGGGTGTTCATGTGCAAATGCTGCTGGATGAAGGGGCTTTGCAGGGTCTGGGCCTGGCTGCGTTGGGTGGTGTGCTGGCCCGTTACCTGGCGTCCCATGTTTCCATCAATTCATTCGTTCGGGTTAGTGTGCAGGGCCTGAAGAGCGGCCTGGCGCTGGAGTTTCCAGCCAGCATCGGCAACCGGCCACTGTTGTGAGCGTGGTGTCATGATCCCTCTTCTGAAGCGTAATCCAGACCAGCCTGAGCCACCAGCAGGTCATTTTTTTGCCCTGTTGCAGCAAATCGAGCACCAGCACGCCGAACGGGTTTCATTGGGCAGTTCCTTTCGCCTGAGGGACGATCCTGTGCGCCTTGGCCAGCACCCCCATCTTGATTTTGCAACCCGCGATGTGAAGCGGGTCGCCTGGATACCCACCTTGAACCAGGGACAGGTGCAGAAACTGTATGTGCAGAATTTCGGCATGCTGGGGCCCAACGGCGCGCTGCCACTGCATTACACGGAACATGCCTGCAATCGGCTACAGCAGTGGAACGATCCCACTTTCTCCGAGTTCCTGGATATTTTCCATCACCGCAGCTACCTGCTGTTCTATCGCGCCTGGGCATATGCACAACCGAGTGTGGCTTATCACGGCAGGCAGGGAAACTCCTTTACCCGCCACCTGTCATCCCTGACCGGCTGCGCGTTTCAAACCCTGCAGGAGCGGGAGCATTTGCCCGCCACTTTTCGTGCACGACTGGCAGGTCATTTCAGTCGCCGTACGAAAACCGAAGAGGGCCTGGTCAGCATATTGGCTGCATGCACCGGGCAGCAGGTCCGGGTGCTGCCATTCCGCGCCCGCTGGTTGAAGCTGGACCATCCCGATGAACCGGCTGCGCTGGGGGCAGGCGCCATGCTGGGCAGCCGCAGCTGGAGTGCGCTGGGCGGAATCCAGGTTCACATTGGCCCCATGGCTTATGAGGCCTACCTGGGGCTGTTGCCAGGATGCCTTGCCCGCCAGCAGTTGCTGCAGGCTGTGCATGCCTATCTTGGTTTCGAGTTTGACTGTGAGTTCATGCTCCAGATCAAGTCGACAGAAGTTCCGCAGGCCTGCTTGAACGGGCAACTTCAACTGGGGCGCACTGCCTGGCTGGGCAATCCACACCGGGCAGGCCAATTCGGAAGGCTGGGCATGGTGCGAATCAAGTGTTCCTGAGTGTGGTTCTGTTTTCCGTTTCCTTTTTCAATCCTGAGCAGAGGTGTTGAATGAATACCATCAGCCGCATGTCGCTGTTCTCGAAGCTGAACCCGACTGCCTTTCGCACGATGGAAGGTGCTACCGTGCTGTGCAAGCTGCGCGGAAATTCGCATGTTGAACTGGTGCATTGGCTTGCGCAGATTCTTCAACAGGACAACACCGATTGGCACCACATCATTCGCCACTACGGGCTGGATTCATCCGCATGCCTGGTGGATGTGCAGAAGTCGCTTGAACGATTGCCGGGTGGTGCGCATGAAATCACCGATCTCTCCGGCATGCTGATACGCGTGGTGGAACAGGCCTGGCTGCAGGCATCCCTTCGGTTTGGTGCCCTGAAGGTTCGTACAGGTCACCTGTTGCTGGCCCTGTTGGGCAATGAGCAGATGCGTTCTGCATTGATGGGCATTTCTCCCACCTTCAGGAAAATTCCAGAGACCGGATTGGCCGGGGAATTCGCAGAGATTGTTGAACGCTCTGCAGAGCAGGGTGAGCAGCCACTCGACCCGGCGCAGCATGCCCTGCCTGGCGAGGCCAGCGGCGCCATGCATTCAGCACAGATGGGGGCGGAGCAGGCCCTGAAAAAATACACCAGCGACCTCACCTGCCTAGCCCGGCAGGGAAAGATCGATCCAGTGACCGGTCGTGAAACCGAGGTGCGCCAGGTGATTGATATCCTGTTGCGCCGCAGGCAGAACAATCCGCTGATCGCCGGCGAAGCAGGGGTGGGTAAGACTGCGGTGGTTGAGGGCCTTGCCCTCCAGGTTGCAAGAGGCCAGGTGCCGCCGGCCTTGAAGAATGTGCGAATCCTCAGCCTGGACCTGGGTCTGCTGCAGGCGGGTGCTTCCATGAAAGGCGAGTTTGAACAGCGCCTTCGCCAGTTGATCGAGGAAGTGCAGTCCAGTGAATGCAGCACGATTCTTTTCATTGATGAAGTCCACACGCTGATGGGCGCGGGTGGCAACACCGGAACCGGTGATGCGGCCAACCTGCTGAAGCCTGCCCTGGCCCGGGGAACGCTGCGCACGATTGGCGCAACCACTTGGTCCGAATACAAGAAGTACATTGAAAAAGATGCAGCTCTGACCCGTCGCTTCCAGGTGGTGCAAGTTCAACAGCCAGCCGAGAGTGAGTGTATTCGCATGCTGAGGGCGCTTGCGCCCGCCATGCAGCAACATCACCAGGTGTATCTGCAGGATGAGGCCGTCCAGGCGGCCGTTCGACTTTCGCACCATTACATCCCGGCCCGCCAGTTGCCTGACAAGGCTGTCAGCCTGCTCGACACGGCCTGCGCCCGGGTTGCGGTGTCGCAGCATGCCAAGCCTGCGCAAATCGAGCAGATGGAACAACGGCTTGATGCGCTGCATGCGGAGCGTGCTTCAATTGAACGCGAGAGTGCACTGGGCTGGGTGGATTCCGGTCGGCTGGGTGAACTGGACCAGAAGATCGAGTCGGCCAGCCAGCAGCTTGAAGTGTTGCATGCCCGATTCCGGAAAGAAAATGAGCAGCTTGAAAACCTGCGTCAACTGCGGGCCCAGTTGGAAAACACGCCAGGCGCCGGGAAGGGAACAGATGAGCAGGGCCTGATCCAGGCCAGGCTGAAAGCCATGGAGCAGCAATTGAAAGCCCTTCAGGGCGAAAGCCCGATGGTGCATCCTCACGTGGATGCCCAATCCGTGGCTGCAGTGGTGGCTGACTGGACCGGTATTCCTGTGGGGCGGATGATGCGCAATGAACTGGACAATGTCCTGAACCTGGGGCACAACCTGGCCCACAGGATAGTGGGTCAGCCACATGCGCTGGACATGATTGCGCGCAGGATACAGACCAGCAGGGCGGGGCTGGATGATCCGGACAAGCCGGTGGGTGTGTTCCTGCTGGCAGGCACTTCAGGGGTGGGAAAAACCGAGACTGCCCTGGCCCTTGCGGAAAACCTGTATGGGGGTGAGCACAACCTCATCACGCTGAACATGAGCGAGTACCAGGAAGCGCACTCCGTGTCAGCCCTGAAGGGTGCACCGCCTGGCTATGTGGGTTACGGGCAGGGCGGTGTGCTGACTGAGGCTGTTCGCAGGAAGCCCTACAGCGTGGTGTTGCTGGATGAAATCGAGAAGGCCCACCCGGATGTGCACGAGGTGTTCTTTCAGGTGTTTGACAAGGGCTGGATGGAGGATGGTGAAGGTCGCAGGATTGATTTCCGCAATACGCTGATTTTGCTGACCACCAACACCGGGACTGACATCCTGATGCACCTTTGCCGGGCTGGTTTGCAGGCTGAGGGCGCAATGCCCACACCGCAGGAAATCGTGCAGGCGCTGCGTGAGCCCCTGTTGCAGGTTTTTCCACCTGCCTTGCTGGGCCGACTCGAGGTGGTGCCGTACTATCCGCTGTCCCCTGCCCTGATGGGCCAGATTGTGCACCTGCAACTGGCGCGAATCCAGCAACGCATTTCCGCCAATCATGGCATGGCGCTGAATATTGATCAGTCTGTCATTTCACAGATTGTGGCCAGGTGCAATGAGGCGGATTCGGGCGCCCGCCTGGTTGGCTCCATCCTTGGCAATACCGTGCTGCCCGCGCTCAGTCGCCTGCTGTTGCAGGCCCGACTGGAAGGAAGGTCCATACGCGAACTGGAAATCCGCACTGATGGCCAGGAATTCATTTACGACTGCCG
>DASUDJ010000313.1:0-3023 GCA_036275635.1 Limnobacter sp.
GTAGGCGTTGGCAGATGAACCCTCAGATTCAGCCAGGTGGATGAGTTCAACAGCAGCAAATGACCGGTTTCCCTGCATAATCCCTGACAATGCAGAAAGGCTTGCAAAAGCCTCTCACCTTCCAGGCGTTTTTCGCGAAACTGGACGTATACCGGCTGCGTCATTCTTCGCAAACCGATTTCAAGCCGCCGGGCGCAGGCATCGAAACCCGCTTCATAATTGCTGAGCGCCATGATGGACGGTTGGGCCAGGGTGGGCAACAAGGGCGCTGTGGCCGGCAGAACGGGAGACAGATCGGAGCTGTCGAGGCTGGCCCATGTAAACCCCTGGCCTTCCAGGGCCTTTGGCTCACCTTCGAATTCCCACACCCTGTAAAGGTGCAAACGCACATTCGCATGCTCATAGTCGTGCTCAATCTGGAACCAGGGGCCACCTGCAATTGCGGTGATGTCCAGTTCTTCCTTCAGTTCACGAACCAGGGCTTGCCACACGGTTTCACCGGGCTCAACCTTGCCGCCGGGAAACTCCCAGTAACCGGCGTAAGGTTTGCCTTCTGGCCTGCAGCCCCACAGCACCTGCCCGCTGTGGTTGAACACCACCGCCACGGCTACATCAACCCTGGGTTTCTGTGCTTCAGGCTTCACAGGCTGCTTCACAGGCCGTTTGAACCGGCCCAGTGCTTGGCGAACTGGTAGGCCAGCCTGCCACTGCGGCTGCCGCGCTCAATTGTCCAGCGCAGAGCCAGGTGGCGGGCTTCCTCGGTGTAGGGCATCTTGAAATGCTCAAGCCACACCTGCACGGCCGCCAGGTATTCATCCTGGTTGAATGGATGGAAAGACACCCACACGCCGAAACGGTCGGACAGGGATACCTTTTCCTCTATGCCCTCGGCGGGGCGGATTTCACCGGTTTCCAGGTGCTGTGTCTGCAGATTGTCTTTCATCATCTGCGGCAGCAGGTGGCGGCGGTTCGAGGTGGCGTAGATCAGCACATTGTCGGATGTGCCTGCAATTGAGCCATCCAACACGCTTTTCAGGGCCTTGTAGCCCGCTTCACCTTCTTCAAAGGACAGATCGTCACAGAACACGATGAAACGCTCCGGACGGCCATTGACCAAGTCGACCACATCCTGCAGGAACAGCAGGTCGGTCTTGTCCACTTCAATCAGGCGCAGGCCCTGGGGGGAATAACGGCTCAGCATGGCCCGCACCAGGCTGGATTTTCCTGTTCCGCGTGCTCCGGTCAACAACACATTGTTGGCAGGCAGACCTTTCACGAACTGGTGGGTGTTGCGGTCAACCTTCTCGAGCTGAGGGCCAATGTTTTTCAGCACCGCAGGGTCAAGCGACTCGACGGTTTTCACTGGCTCCAGGCGCAACTGGCCGGCACGGTGGTGCAGGCGAAATGCCGTGGAAGCATTCCAGTTGTTGGGGGCTTTCATGACCCCCTGCTCCAGTGCCTGGGCAATTCTTGCCAGTTGCTCCAGTATTGCCTTGGTGTCGCTGTGTGAATTACTCATGCGTATGGGAAGCCGATCAGCTTCGGTAATCGGCGTTGATGGTCACGTACTCGTGCGAAAAATCAGTGGTCCAGATTGTGGAGGCTGCATTGCCACGGCCCAGTTGAACACGGACAGTGATTTCCGCTTCATTCATCACGGCCTGGCCCTGCTCTTCCCGGTAATCGGGATGACGGCCGCCATTCCGGGCCACATACACATTGCCCAGGTACAGCTGGATTTTTGTCTGGTCCAGGTCGTCAATACCTGCATATCCCACTGCAGCCAGGATACGCCCCAGGTTTGGATCAGATGCGAAAAATGCAGTTTTCACCAGGGGTGAATGGCCGATGGCATAGGCCACTTTCAGAGCCTCTTCTTCGTTACCCGCCTGCTCCACCTGGATGGTGATGAACTTGGTGGCACCTTCGCCATCCCGCACGATGGCCTGGGCCAGGCGGATGGATTCTTCCTTCAATGCGGCAAATACGGCAGGCGCCTCAGGCTCATTGCCAGTCTGGATGTTCACGGCACCGCTTTTCCCGGTGGCGATGACCACGAAGCTGTCATTGGTGGAGGTGTCGCCATCAATCGTGATCCGGTTGAATGAGGCATCCGCCAGTGCGGTGGTCCACTTTTCAAGCACCGGCTGCGCTATTGCGGCATCAGTGGCCAGGTAGCCCAGCATGGTCGCCATGTTGGGACGTATCATGCCAGCCCCTTTCGACACGCCGGTGATGGTGATTTCCCCTGCACCCACCTGCAGCTTGCGACTGCTGGCCTTGGGCAGGGTGTCGGTGGTCATGATGCTGGTGGCCGCATCCAGCCAGTTGGCCTGGCCAAGGCCTGCTGCAGCCTGCTCAACACCGCTCAGCAGGCGGTCCATCGGCAGGTTTTCAAGAATGACACCTGTTGAAAACACAAGCACCTGCTCTGGCTGAATGCCAAGCACCTGCGCCACCTTCGCCGTAGTGGCCCGCGCATCTGCCAGTCCTTTCTCGCCTGTACCTGCATTGGCGCAGCCAGTGTTCACCACCAGGGCACGAATACCCTTCCCTGCTTTCAGGTGGGCCTGGCACACCTGAACCGGCGCTGCACAGAACCTGTTTTTGGTGAACACGCCCGCCACGTTGCTGCCTTCTGAAATACGCACCAGCAGCACATCCTTGCGATTGGGCTTGCGGATTCCAGCCATGGCGTAGCCCATGTCGAGGCCAGCCACATCAAACAGGGATTCCACTGCAGGTACATTCAGATTCACAGGCATTTACAGCAACTCCGTAGAAAGTGGCGTTAAAAAATATCAGGCGATCTTGCCATGACACTGCTTGTACTTCTTGCCGGACCCGCAAGGGCAGGGGTCATTGCGGCCTACCTTGTCGCTGACCCTGCGAGGCGCCATGCCCGTGGCTGCCACATCAGGCTCTGCACCTGTTTCTTCCTCTCCACCGCCCGCATCTGCATGCTGGTACTGGATCTTGTCCAGGTGGAAGGCGGCCTGCTGCCCAATTTCCTGCTCAACCTG
>DASUDJ010000314.1:0-8167 GCA_036275635.1 Limnobacter sp.
GGTTTGGGGCTGAGCAGCCCAAGCAGTACAGCATGCTGGCCGGAAAAACCGTGCTAGAGCGCAGTGTGCAGGCCCTGCTGGCTGACCCGAGGGTACAGAAGGTATTTGTGGTTGTTGCACCAGGCGACCCCCTGGCTTCGCAGCTTTTTCCAGGTAATCCTAGAGTGACCTGCCTGCCCCTGGCCGGTGCAGAGCGTGCCAACACGGTGCTGAATGCCCTGGTTTACTTGCTTGAAAACAAACTGGTGGCCGAGTCTGACTGGGTGCTGGTTCATGATGCAGCCAGGCCAGGCCTCAAATTGGAGGCTCTGCTCAGGCTGATCGACCAAGGCAGCCAGCAGGCAGCAGGAGCCCTTTTGGCAATTCCCGTGGCTGACACCTTGAAAAAGGTGGATGTGACAGGTCACGGGGAAGTGCAGGTGCAGCACACTGTGTCACGCAGGCAGTTGTGGGCAGCCCAGACACCGCAGATGTTTCGTGTGAAGGCGCTTGCGCATGCAATTACTGAATGCGAGGCAAAGGGTATTGAGTTGACTGATGATGCCAGTGCAATTGAAGCGATGGGCATTTGTCCTTTAATCGTTCCGGGGCACCTCGAAAACATGAAGATTACCTTGCCTGAAGATTTGAACTTGGTGGCGAGGCTGCTGAAGCTGGACAGTGAGCAAGAACAATGAGCGGTTTGAACAATTTACGGATTGGGCAGGGCTATGATGTGCACCGCCTGGTTGAAGGCAGGAAGCTGATACTCGCTGGTGTACACATACCTTGCGACATGGGCTTGCTGGGCCATTCCGATGCCGATGCACTGCTGCACGCAATTACTGATGCAATCCTGGGCGCCTGTGCGATGGGTGATATTGGCACCCACTTTTCCGACACAGACCCACAGTTTGAAAATGCAGACAGTGCAATATTGCTGACCACCATCCTGGGCAAAGCACGGGAAAAGGGTTACAGCCTGATCAATGTTGACAGCACCGTGGTCTGCCAAAGCCCAAAGCTGGCCCCCCACATGGCCGCAATGCATGAAAGCCTTGCGCACCTGTGTGGCTTGCCGCTTGATTGTGTGAACATCAAGGCAAAGACCAATGAAAAGCTGGGCTACCTGGGCCGCAAGGAGGCAATTGAAGCCCAGGCGGTGGTGCTGATGCAGAAGGTCAGCGCATGACCCACAATTGCATACTGGCCATCAGCACCAGTTCTGGCGTTGCGCGGGTTGCAGCCGTGCAGGACGATTGGCAGGTGCTGTTTCAGTTCGAAATCAGCGATTACAAAAGCCAGTCGGCCCTGTTGCTGCCTTCCATACACGACAGATTTCAGCAAGCAGGGTTGCAGCCAGGAGATGTGAAGGCAATCGCAGTGGATGTGGGGCCAGGTGGCTTCACCAGCCTGCGCACCGCTTGCGGTGTGGCGCAGGGCCTTGCAACTGCATGGGATATACCTGTTGTTTCCCTGACCAGTTTTGAATGCATGCTGCCCAAAAGTACTGGTAGTGCAGAAAACGCAGGCCAGGCAGAGTTCACTGTGCTGATTGATGCCCGCCTGAATGAAATCTACATGGCCAGTTTCAGCAGGCCTTCGTTAAAGCCCGTGGGCAATACCCCAGGCAATGCGCTGGATGCTGCTCAGGGCGGCACCTGCTGGGCAAGTGAGCCCGGTTTGCTGGCTGTTTCAGACCTTGCCACCGTATCCGGTCGTCCGATCTGCGACCGGCCTGTTTTTGAACTCAGGATTGCTGCAGGACTGGATGCAGAACTGGGCGAAGTGTCAGCAGTGCGCCTGGGGCAGCTGGCGTGGGAAGAACTGGCTGCAGGTCGGCAGGCTGCGCCGTTTGAATGCCAGCCGCTTTATGTTCGTGACAAGGTTGCCCAAACCACTTCTGAAAGACTGGCTTTGAAGCATGGCGCTGTTTAGCATTCGTAAAATGACCGACCAGGATGTTCCTGTGGTCATGATGGTTGAAAACTGCATTTATGAATTTCCATGGACGGAACGCAATTTCCTGGATTCCATCCGGGCGGGCTACCACATGCACTGCATGTTCTTGGATGAACAGCTGGCTGGTTATATCGTGATGATGAATGTGGTGGATGAATTCCACCTGCTGAACCTGTCCATTCGGGCGGATCTGCAGGGTTTTGGCCACGGACGACACCTGCTTCAATGGGGTATTTCCCAAGCCAGGATGGCAGGCGCCACCGGCATGTTGCTGGAGGTGCGGCCCAGCAACCTGGCTGCCAAGAACCTGTACGATACCAGCGGCTTCAAGCTGATTGGCGTGCGCAAGAATTACTATCCCGCACAGAATGGCAGGGAAGATGCCCTGGTCATGCTGAAGAAACTGACGGAAATCCTGGAATGACTCATAAACACACCAAGGCTGATCTCTTCCAGGCGATGGGTCTCGGGCCGGTCTGGGAACTGAAGAATCCACAGTCTGCTGTAATTCCCGTGCAGGAGGCGGTGGTTACCGCAGGGCCTGCTTTGATTCCCGAACAACCTGCAGCAATTACAGAGCCGCCTGAGGTGGGCCAGAAAAATAGTCCGACCCCAGCTACTGCGAACTTTGTTTCGATTGGCACTGTCCCCAGTCTTTCCGAACTGCATGAACAGGTAAAGAACTGCCAGGCTTGTGGCCTGTGTGATAGTCGCCGCCAGGTGGTATTTGCAGATGGTGTAGAACATGCACCCTTGATGGTGGTGGGCGAGGCACCCGGTGCAGACGAGGATGCGTCAGGCCTGCCTTTTGTTGGGCGAGCCGGCCAGTTGCTGGACAGGATGCTGAAGGCAGTCGGCAGCAGCCGAAAGGAAAATGTTTACATTGCCAACGTGCTGAAATGCCGGCCACCCGGCAACCGGAATCCGGAGCCAGCTGAAATTGAGCAGTGTGCCCCCCACTTGCTGCAGCAGATTGCTGCAAGCCAGCCGAAAGTGTTGCTGCTGGTGGGCAAGTTTGCAATTCAAACCCTGTTGCAAACCAGCAAGCCAGTGGGAGAAATGCGGGGCAGGATTCACCAGGTGAAGGTGGGCGACCTGGAAATTCCAGCTGTTGTCAGTTACCACCCCGCTTACCTGCTGCGCCGACCTGAAGAAAAGGCCAAGGCCTGGGATGATCTGTTGCTGCTGAAGCAGTTGGATATGTAGGCAAATATTCCGGATGCCGGAATGGAGGAGTACACCGGTCAGATCCGGTGTGAATCTCCGTCACAAACCGGAATCCCCACCGGCCGGTCTTCCCCAATACGTGCTTCCACATTGAACAGCCGTTGGTTCCGACGGTGCCACAGGATAACCAAAGTCATGGTGGCCATCACGAAACCACCGAACAGCAGGATGACCGTATTCACATGCACATCCAGGCTGATCAGCAGTGCATAAATGCCCAGCATGGTCAGCACCGATATGTTTTCATTGAAGTTCTGGATGGCAATTGAGCGACCAGCACTCATCAGGACATGGCCTCGATGTTGCAGCAGTGCGTTCATGGGTACCACAAAAAAGCCACTGAAAGCGCCAATCACCGTAATCAGCAGGTAGGCCATGTTCTGATCATTCACCAGCACCATGGTCATGCACACCAGCCCCATCAAGATACCCATGGGCAGAACGGTCATTGATTTTTTCAGGGGAATCATTTTTGCTGCTGCTACTGCACCGGCCGCCACCCCAAAAGCACACACCCCCTGCAGTATGGCCCCCTTGTTCAAGGGCAGGCCAAGCGCAACTTCAGCCCATTTCAGCACGATGAATTGAAGAGTGGCACCTGCGCCCCAGAACAGGGTGGTAACAGCCAGTGATATCTGGCCTAGCTTGTCGCTCCACAACTGCTTTACACAGCCGAAAAACTTGCGGGTCATGATCACCGGATGGTTCAGTTGCGGCTCATAACGCGCGCCGGTGTCCGGAATCCTGAAATTGAATATGGCGGCAATCAGGTAGCCTGCAGTGATCACGAATATCGCTGCTTCGGCTGGCGTGTCCATGTTGTCGGTCACACCCGGAATGTGAAGCTGCATCAGGTATTCGCTGGTGGCGGGTGCAATCAGGATGCCACCCAGTACCGTGCCCAGGATAATGGAAAGCACAGTCAGGCCTTCAATCCAGCCATTGGCTTCCACCAGTCGCTCATGCGGGAGAAGTTCAGTCAGGATGCCGTACTTGGCTGGTGAATAGGCTGCTGCGCCAAGGCCCACCACTGCATAGGAAATCAGCGGATGCACGCCGAAGAACATCATCAGGCAGCCCAATATCTTGATTGAATTGGTGATCAGCATCACCTTGCCCTTGGGCAGGGTGTCTGCAAAGCCACCCACGAAGGGGGCCAGAAGTACGTAGGACACCACGAAAAAAAGCTTTAACAGCGGAGTCATCCAGTCGGGAGACTGGATTTGAAAAAGCAATGCAATTGCCGCAATCAGGAGTGCATTGTCTGCCAGCGACGAAAAAAACTGCGCCGCCATGATCGTGTAGAAGCCAGGTTTCATTCAGTATGAATAGGGCGACAATCCAATAAGTGCGATTTCGCCGTTTTGCTGCTCGTTCAACAGTGTTGAGGCGTTATATCATATCCACACGGTTCGCGTACCGGGCATTGCCTTTTTGCGAGCCTCTATCCTTACTCCCAACTTCCAGTCCAGTACATGCCCCGTCCTATTCTTGCAGAGGTCAATCCAGCTGCAATTTTCAGCAATATCAATGCCCTTCGCGAGATTGTCGGCCCCCGCGTGCTGATGCCCGTGGTGAAGGCCAATGCATATGGGCATGGCCTTGAAAGAATTTTTCAGGCACTGGCGCAGGCAGATGCCCTGGCCATACTTGAAATCGAGGGTGCGCAGAAGTTGCGCAAGCTGGGATGGATCAAGCCAATTCTGCTTCTTGAAGGCTGTTTTGATGAAGAAGACCTGAGCAAGGCAATTGACCTGCAATGCGACTGGGTGGTGCACAGCCAGGCCCAATTGGAACGGTTGCAGAAACTCGGCGGTGCAGCATTGAAACACAAGCCAAGGATTTTCCTGAAAATCAACACCGGCATGAACCGCCTGGGTATTCAGTTTCAGCAGGCCCCACAGGCAATTCAGTGGCTGGATGAATTCACCCGCCAGTACAACTGGCCCACGCCTGTCCTGATGACCCATTTCGCCAATGCGGATGAAGCAGAGCCCCGCAGCCGCCATCCGCTTGCCCAAAGCCAGCATGCCAGCCTGGTTTCACTGAAGCCTGCCCACTGGGCCAGCAGCCTTGGCAATTCTGCAGCCTGCCTGGTTTTTCCTGAAATTGCAGGTGATATTGTGCGCCCCGGTATTTCAATTTACGGTGCTACTCCTGGCCCCGAAAGTGCAGCCCACTACGGTTTGAAACCTGCAATGACTTTCAGCAGCCGGATTATTTCAATCCAGCCTGTAAAGCCCGGCGACCGGGTGGGGTATGGCTCGCGCTGGCAGGTTGAAAAGGAAGGTCGTATTGCAGTGGTGGCCTGCGGCTATGCGGATGGGTACCCAAGACATGCGCCAGACGGCACACCCACCTGGATTGAAGGGCAGATTGCACCCGTGGCTGGCCGGGTTTCAATGGACATGATGACCGTGGACATCAGCCATATTCCGCAGGCGCAGGTGGGCAGCAAGGTCGAACTCTGGGGCAGTAACCTGCCTGTGGATGTGGTGGCTGACCATTGTGGCACCATTGGCTATGAATTGTTGTGTGCAATTGCACCCCGCGTACCCGTTCATACCATTCAAACTGTTTGAAAGGACTGCCAGTCGTGGCGAAAAGCAAAAGCCAGTACCAGTGCACAGAGTGCGGAGCCGTTTACACCAAATGGCAAGGGCAGTGCGCCGACTGCAACAGCTGGAACACCCTGGTGGAGTCGGCGGTGACTGCCGCACCTGCAGCGAAGCACAGCCGCTTCACTGCGCTGGCTGCACAAAGCAGCAGTGTGATCAAGCTGTCCGATATACAGGCGCAGGACCATCCGCGTTTCACCAGCGGTGTAGCGGAATTCGACCGGGTGCTTGGCGGTGGAATGGTACCGGGCATGGTGGTCCTGCTGGGCGGCGACCCCGGTATCGGCAAATCTACCTTGCTGTTGCAATCCATGGTCTCGCTGGCCAAAACAACATCGGCCCTGTACGTGAGTGGCGAAGAATCCGCCGGGCAGATCGCCTTGCGCGCCCAGCGCCTGGGGCTTGAACACGCCAACCTGAATGTGCTGACGGAAATCCAGCTGGAACAGATTGTCGCCCAGCTTGAAGTCCTGAAACCTGAAGTACTGGTGATTGACTCCATTCAAACCCTCTACACCAGCGAGCTGAGCGCTGCCCCCGGCTCTGTCAGCCAGGTGCGGGAATGTGCAAGCCAGTTGACCCGCCTTGCAAAGGCCTTGGGCATTACCACCATCCTGGTTGGGCACGTCACGAAGGAAGGCACCCTGGCGGGCCCGCGCGTGCTTGAACACATTGTCGACACCGTGCTTTATTTCGAGGGTGACTCGCAGTCCTCATTCAGGCTGGTGCGGGCATTCAAGAACCGCTTCGGTGCGGTGAATGAACTGGGCGTTTTTGCCATGACAGACCGGGGCCTGAAAGGTGTGAACAACCCTTCAGCCCTGTTTCTGTCACAGCAAGCGGAATGGGTGGCGGGTTCCTGCGTGATGTGCACCCAGGAAGGCGCAAGACCGTTGCTTGTTGAAATCCAGGCTTTGGTTGATTCCTCCCATTCACCCGCGCCCCGTCGTCTGTCAGTGGGGTTGGAGCAGAATCGCCTGGCCATGTTGCTTGCAGTCATGCACCGGCATGCCGGCCTGCAGTTTTTCGACCAGGATATTTTCATCAATGCGGTCGGTGGTGTGCGCATCTCCGAACCAGCTGCCGACCTGGCAATTGTGCTGGCCATGGTGTCGTCTTTGCGTAACAAACGCCTGCCCAAGGAACTGGTGGTGTTTGGCGAGATCGGGCTTTCCGGCGAGTTGCGGCCAGCACCCCGGGGCCAGGAAAGGCTGCGGGAGGCCGCCAAGCTGGGTTTCACCCATGCAATTGTTCCAGCCAGCAATGCGCCCAAACAGGCCATCCCCGGTATTGAAGTAATCGGCGTGGACCGGGTTGAGAAGGCGCTGGACGCCCTGCGCAACAGGCTGGAATGTTTCTGATCACCCGGGCTTTTGACTAAACCCCTGAATCCATCGACAATTGCGTGAATAACTATAAATTCACTCTTTCGAGCGATTCATGTCCAAAAGTAGTATCTGGGTGGCCACCACACTGGCGATTTCCTTTTCTTTTTTCCTGTCCGCCTGTTCACGGCCCGAAATAGATACCTCCGAGATTGTGCGGCCTGTGCGGGTCATGCAGTTGCGGACTGCGGGCAGCATGTCTGAGGATAGTTTTTCCGGGCAGCTTGAGCCCCGCCTGCAGGCCAACCTCAGCTTCCAGGTCGGCGGCAAGCTGGTTGCACGCCTGGTCGATGTGGGCGACCAGGTAGTGAAGGGCCAGGTGCTCGCCCGATTGGACCCGCAAGACCTTGGCCTGGCTGTGCAGGCCGCACAAGCCCAGTTTGATGCAGCCAGCCTGGAATATGCCCAACTGGCCTCTGACCTGGAGCGGGCAAAAAAACTGAAACAGCAGAATTTCATCAGCCAGGCTGAACTGGACCGTCGCCAACTGGCGCTTGATGCGGCTGGCAGTCGTGTCACCCAAGCCAAATCCCAGCTGAATGCGCAGACCAACCAGAGGCAGTATGGTGAGCTGCGTGCGCCCAACCCCGGCGTTGTTTCAAAAGTGTTTGCTGAAGCAGGGCAGGTTGTGCCCGCTGGCCAGCCGGTGGTGCAGTGGGCGAATGAAAATGAGGTACAGGTCGCAATTGCAGTACCTGAAAGCAAGGTATCTGATATTCGCACAGGTCAGCCTGCCAGCGTGGTGCTGTGGTCTGGGCAAAAAACACTGAATGCCAAAGAGCGGGAAATAGCACCCCTTGCTGACCCGGTTACACGCACCTTTGCCGTGTTGCTTGATCTTGAGGACACGGAAAAACAGGGCCGCTTCGGCATGAGTGCAACTGTCAAGTTCAGCAAGCCCGGCCAGGACGGTATTTTCCGCCTGCCAGTGTCCGCGTTGGTGGCGGAGCCCGCTGGTGCATTCGTCTGGATATTTGATGAGGCCAAGGGTGTGGT
>DASUDJ010000315.1:0-6645 GCA_036275635.1 Limnobacter sp.
TTGTTGCCACCCTTGTATTCAGGCTGGTAGTAGAACTTGGTGAATTTCAGTACGCCCTTTGACGACATGTCGAAACGGGCCAGGCCGGTGCCGTAGTCTTTGTCTTTCTGGTCGGTGTTGGCAAAGTAGATGGCCATGTCAGCACCCTTGGCACTGGCATGTCCGGGATATTCACCAAAGCCGGGTACGGTCAGCTTGAAGCGATAGGCGGTGTATTCTTTCGTGCTTTGTGCCGGAACCTTTTCAAGTTCCACCACGCCGTCGTACGGACCTTCAGCCTTGTCCTGCCCCTTGCATTCATAGCGGCCGCCCAGGTCGGCGGGCAGGGGGGCGGTTTTCGCGGCATGTGCTGGCGTGGTGGACAAGGCGAACGGGATGATGAACAGTGCGGGCAGCATGCTGCACAGGCTGCGCAGCACGGGCTGTGCGGACAGCCTTGCCTGCTTTCCAATTCCTTTCGGAGTTTGATTTGATGCGGTCATGGTTGCAAACAACTGGATTGATGACCGCCAAAGTTTACAACACCTTGTCGATGGCCTGCCGAAGGTCGGCCCAGGTGAAGGGCTTCGTGAGGGTGGCTTTCACGCCCATCAGAGTGGCGGATTCCAGGTTGAAAGCGGGGCTGATGGAACGCCTGCCACCGGAAATCGCAATGATGGGTGCGCGGATGCCTGCCTTTTCCAGTGCAATCACGGTTTCAATGCCGTCCATTTTCGGCATGAGCACATCCGTGATGATCAGTTCAGGCTCCTGGCTTTTTGCCATGTCCAGGCCCTGTTCACCATCGCAGGCGGTGCGCACCTGGTGGCCGCCGCGGCTCAGCATTTCGCCCAGCATGTCCCTGAAAATCGGGTCGTCTTCAATCAGCAGTATGTTGGCCATAATCAGTAGTCCTCACGGTTTCAAGAATGTCTGCAGTCTGCTGCAGGGGGATGAACAGTGAAAACTCCGTGCCACGCCCGGGGCCACTGCATTCACTGCGAACATCAATTGAACCACCCAGTTCATGCACAATGCCGTGCACAACCGACAGGCCGAGACCCGAGCCCCGGCCTGGTTCCTTGGTGGTAAAAAACGGGTTGTAAATCTGCTCAATGATTTCAGGCGGCATACCACTGCCTGTGTCCCTGACCTTCAGGACCGCACCTGACTTACCCTGTGCGTCAATATTCACCTGGATATGTCCTGCTCCATCAATTGCGTCATTCGCATTCAGGCACAGGTTCATGATCACCTGCTGTATCACGCCGGGTGCTGCATGCACTTGGGCCTGGTCTATCTGTTCGGCCAGTTGAAGGCTGATGCCTGCTTTCAGGAAAGGACTGAGCAGTTCAAGCGCTTCCTTGACCTGCTGGTTCAGGTTCACCGACTGGGGGGTTCCTGGCTGGTTGCGTGCAAAGGTCAGCATGCGGTTTACCAGGTCTCTTGCGCGGCCACAGCCTGTCATGATCTGCTCAAGTTTGCGCCGGGTGGGCTCGCTGTTGCCCGAGTCATCATGCAGCAGTTCGGCATAGCCCCAGATGCCGCCAATGATGTTGTTGAAATCATGTGCAATGCCTGCAGCCAGTGTGGCCACGGCCTGCAGGCGGCTGGTGCGTTCATAGCGTTCGCGCACCATCCGGTTCAGGTTTTCCTCGGTTTGCTTGCGAAAGGCCAGCACATAGGCCATGGAGGTTTCCAGCAGGGGCGCGGTCAACTTGTCTGCAACTTCGGCCAGGGTCATTTCCGGGTGGGACTTTGCCAGGTGCAGCAGCGCATGGTGGTGAATCAGCACCAGTTCATCCGGTGGTACGGATTGCTCCACGAACTTGCGCCCCAACTCGAATGCGTCCGCAAGGCTCTGCTCTGAATCATGGCCGTTCCCGGCCAGGACGAAGCGATGCAATACCTGTGAATACTGGTCGGTGGGGGCGCTGGTTGGTTCAGTCATAGGCAGGTTTGCTAAGGCTTCATCAGGCATGTCCGGCGGCATGTTGATACACCAGCACACCTGCATCATCGGAGTTTCGGGCAAAAGTCTTCAACAGCTCATCCGCACTGTGTTTCACGGTTTCGGCAGTTGCATTGACAGGCAGGCACTGGCGCAGGTTGGTGAGTTCATCAAACCCATCTGTGAACAGCACCAGGATGTCACCGGTTTTCAGGTTCACTTTCTCAGGCAGCAGGCGCCTGTAGCCCGCACCCACGATACCTCGGGCGTTGCCGAGGTGCTGGCTGCCTGAATCACGCAGAAGCCGGTTGCGGATGTTGCCCACCGAGCCCAGTTCAAGCGTGTTCAACGCAAGGTCGACAATCGCCACAGTCAATGCGCTGCCACGGGTATTGATCAGCTGTTCATTACAGATCTCGAAAATTCTTTCGCTGTTGTAATGTGCATTCAAACCCACGGTCGCAATCGCCAGTTTTGCAGCATGGGCAGCTGGAGCCCCATGCCCCAGCCCATCTGCCAGTGCCATTACCAGGCGGTGGGGCAAGGCCCAGAAGCCGGCCTGGTCGCCACATTCAACTTCGCCTGGATAGGCCCGGCTTGCAAAGGCATGGGTCAGATCCATTTTTCCGCCCTGATGAATGTGGGCCGGTCAGGGCTTGAGTCAATCTGCAGCGTGTCCATCAACCGCTTGACGCCGGGCAGGCCACAGCCCAGGCCACCTGCAGTGCTGTAACCTTCCTTCAAAGCCAGTGAAATGTCGGCAATGCCCGGGCCACTGTCACGGGTTTGCAGGCAGATGCCGGCGGGCATGCTGTTGGTGTGAACTTCGAATTCTCCATCCTGCGCATGGATGAACAGGTTGGAAGCCAGCTCGGCTGCGGCAGTGGAGATGTAACCTACATCCGTTTTCGAAAAGCCGATCTGCTCTGCAGCATGCCGCGCCAGGCGAATGGCTGCTGCAATGTCAGATTCGACAAGCACCTTCAATGCGCCGTGAAAAGGCAGCCTGTTCATTTCCTGCGCACCAGTTCAACATGCACCCGGGTCAGCCCGGGGGCAGATTCAATGTGAAATACATCCATCAGCCGCCTGGTACCGGGCAGGCCTGCACCCAGTCCGCCACCTGTGCTGTAGCCGTCCTGCAGGGCGCGTTCAATGACCGGTATGCCGGGGCCATGGTCCACGACCACAACCCGGATTCGTCGTTCCCCTTCATTCGAGATGTTCGTGATTTCGCAGACACCGCTGCCTGCATAGTGCAGGGCATTGCGGCTCAGTTCAGACACGGCGGTGGCCAGGCGGGTCTGGTCTGCCAGGCTGAAGCCCAGGCTGGCTGCCAGGCTGCGGGCTGCACCCCGGGCCAGCACGATGTCCCGGGTTTCAAGAATTGAAATGGATTCCGCGCTGGGTGAGTCATGCATCATCATCGCCTGACAGGTACTGTGAATCACCACGCTGCGCTATCCTGCCCTGCAGGAGTCGCAGGCCCTGTTCCAGGTTGAATGCTGAGTCTGAACCGATCAGGTCGCGCCCCAGCTCAACCAGTGTCATGGCGACAAAAGGACGTACTCCACAGAGTGCCACCTCGGCGCCCAGCAGGCGCGCCATGCTGGCGGTGTCGTTGATGATGCGGGCCATGTAGGAATCAACAATTTCCAGTGAGGTGATGTCGATCAATACCCCCATGGCCTCTGTGTCTGAAAGGGTGTGTACCAGGTCGCTCTGAAACTGCATGGCGTCTGTGTCGGAAAGGTCGGATTGAACGGAGGCCAGGAGGATTTTCCCCAGCCTGAGAATTGGAATTTTCATGAGGTGCTACCCACGGCTTGTCGCACCACTTTTCTGCCGGTCATGGTGAATGCCTCTGCCACACCGGCCCGCAGGCTGGCCCGGCTGATCACGCCGGAAAAGGTAATGCCCAGCCTGGTGAGTGTCTGCGCACCTTCGGGGCTGATGCCGGTCATCACGATTCTTGATCCCAGCAGCTGGGCTGCATCAATTGCCTTCATGATGTGACGGGCCACGCCTGTGTCGAATACAGGCACGCCAGTGACATCAATGATGGTGACCGTGGCTTCATAGCGGGTAATTGCCTCCAGCAGCCTTTCGGTCACCTGCCGGGCCCGGAAGGTGTCTACCACGCCCACCAGGGGCAGCAGCAGCATCTGGTCCCACAGTCGGATCACCGGGCTGGACAATTCCTGGAGTGAAAGGCTTTGCTGCGCAATCACCTTCTCGCGGGTTTCCACATAGCTGTCGAAATTGGCCAGGGAAAGGCTGTCAAGCACGTCCTGCAGATCAATCAGGCAGCGTGAAAGTGTGGTGGCATCCAGCGCCTTGTTTTCTGTCAGCTTGCCGGTGCATATGTTTTTCAGCATGAACACGAACTGGGCTGTGTCGGAAGGTTTGAAGCCCTGGCGTGCACGGCTGGTACCCAGTTGGCGGATCAGTTCAATGCTTTGTTCGCGGGCTGCATTGTGCTCAGGGCTTGAAACCTCACTGGAAAACTGCAGGGCAAGCACATCCAGCAGCTTGAACAGTTGATGGCGCAGTTCTTCCTCATTCAGGAAGCCGGGATAGTTGCGGGACCACAGGCGGCTTAAACGCCCCAGCCACTCTTCGCAGATGGCATCGCGTTGTTCGCAAAACAACTGCGAGACCTGGTATTGGGGGGCTGGGTTCATTTCTTCTCCGTGGGGTATTCAGTGTTCAGAACAATTCGATTTTTGCAAGGCCGCTGCCCTGCAAGTCGCCATCTGCCTGCTGTTCAAGCGGGGAGTGGTGCACTTCGGTCGTGGTGTAGTCGCTGTAGATCTGTTGGATGTCATTGCACACGCGGGCCAGTTGCTGCGGATCGTCCAGGCGTGAAATTTCCTCAAGCAGTGCAGAGCGGTTCTGCATGGCAGCCAAGGCACGCTCAAGGCGCTGGCGCAACACATCCTGGAACTGCACATCACCCAGCATCATCGAAATCTGCGAGGCCAGGCCTTCATTGTGCTTGGCCACCACGGTGAACAGGGTCTTGTAGTACTGGCGCATGTCATCATGGCTGTGCTGCAGCCTGGAAATGGATTCCACGATGGAGTTCGCTTCCCTGGCCTGTTCATTCGCATTGCTGACAAAGGCTTCAAGCCCGTGGGCAATCGAGGTATTCAGTTCACGCAGGCCGTTTGCAATGTCGCCGGCCAGTGTGCGGGTGCCCAGCGACAGCTTCCTGACCTCTTCAGCCACGATCGAGAAACCGCGACCTACTTCACCTGCACGTGCAGCTTCAATGCTGGCATTGATGGCCAGGATGTCGGTGCGCTGGCTGATTGCGTGAATGTTGCCTGCCAGGTTCTTCAGGCTGTCAGCACGCTGGTTGGCCAGTTCAATCAGGCCCACATCCTTGTGGATGCGCTGGGGCAGTTGCTGCACGAACTGGCTGATGTTGCCGATGATGTCAAGGCTGCGGTCGATTTCCCTTTCCATGTCCACCGCCTGGTTGCTGGAGTTGTGAAGGTATTCCACCAGGGTGTGTGCATCCATGTTCAGGCGGGTGACGTGGGACACCAGGTTCATGGCGGCATGTTCCGTGTCGGAAATCACCTGGTTCATCTGCACGCCCACTGCCTCATCCAGCGAGGCACTGCCTGCCAGGGCCGCTTGCAGTTCACTGTCTGCAACACCGGGCTGTAGAGTCAGCTGTTCATTCTCTTCCCTAGCGGACAGGCGGGCTTGCGTTTCTGCATGCAGGGCCGAACTGTAAACCCACAGCACTGCGCAGGCCGCCAGTGCCGTGACCGCATGCCACACCAGGCCATTCACACCCAGCCACTGGCTGTATTGCGCCAGCATGGAAAGAAGGCTGAAACCCAGCAACGCCAACAAGGCGATCGCCAGGGGCCTGGTGATGCCGGTATTCATGTTCAGGCCCCTGGCAATACTTGCTTGATGATCTTGATCAGGTCAGGCCCGCTGACCGGTTTCACCAGCCAGCCGGTTGCACCCAGCTTCTTGGCTTCATCCCGCTTGTGCTGCTGGCTTTCCGTGGTCAGTGCAAGAATGGGCATGAAGCGGCCGGTTGGCAGTGCACGGGCCTGCGAGATCAATTCAATGCCGTTCATGTTGGGCATGTTGATGTCGGTGATCATCAGGTCCATTTTCGGACCACTTTTCAGCTTGGCCAGGGCCTGAACGCCGTCCAGTGCGGTTTCCACGCTGAAGCCGCTCATTTCCAGGTTGGCTTTCACACTCATCAGCATTGTGGCGGAATCGTCCACAACCATGATTCGCTTACCCATTTTCACTTCTCCCAGGTTTTTTCAATGGCTGCTTTCAGCCACTGTGTTAATTCAGCGTCCACGGGCCATTCCCGGATGGTCGGTTTCAGGGCCATCAGCACCTGCAGCGCAGCAGCATGCAGGTGGCTGCACTGGCCGAGGTCCACTTCAAGGCCCGGGTTTTCAAGCGCAAGGCTCATCAACTGTTCTGCTTCTTCAACGGCCACCGTGTCGATGAGGTGGGCGGTTTGTTCTTTCAGTTCGATGGACATGTCAGATCAACTCCGCTGGATTCAGCACCATGAGCACAGAACCGTCGCCCATGAGTGCAGAGCCTGAATACACCGACAGGCTGGACAGGATGCCGGCCATCGGCTTCAGGATGATGTCGATTGTTTCCCGGAAGTCATCCACCACCAGGCCCACATTCTCGCCATCATGCCGAATGACCAG
>DASUDJ010000316.1:0-6567 GCA_036275635.1 Limnobacter sp.
TGGGTGGTCATGATCAGCATACCGATCCGGACGCGTCCAAAAGGTTGATGAAATCCCTGCATGGTTGCTGCAATTGCGCGCCCACCTGCGCGGTGGTCCTGCTGCCTGTCACCCAAACCAGTTTTGGTGCCGTGTTGCAGGATGAACTTCATTCTTTTCCTGCTCCCCAGCTTCCCAATTCCGCCGATACCCGTCGAATAGACCGACCGCCAAAAACACTCGCAATCTGATTCCCCGGCATGCTGGGCCACGGCCTTTGCGCGCCTGCCGTATTGAATGATTGCGAGGACTTATGAAACTCCAGAAACTGGTCCTGCTGCCCTTGCTGGCAGTCACGGGACATTCCTTGGCACAGGGTTTGACTGAAAGCCCGGCGCAGATCTCATCTGCCCAAGCTGAAGAACAACCGAATGTGCCCCGGCTTGACTACGAATCGGCCTTTCAAGGCTACCGAACCTATTCCGATCCGGAATTGCAGTCCTGGCCGCAGATGATCAAACAGGTTGAAGAAATCGGTGGCTGGCGGGTGTATGCCCGTGAGCCGCAAGAAAAAAGTATGGACTCAACAACAGCCAACCCAAGCAAGGGCAACCCGGCGAAAGCCCATGACCACAGCACGGGAGGCAAGCCATGAACCCTTCAGGTTTATTCAGGAAGACAGCAGTGGCTGCTGCAGCCCTTGTGCTTGCAGGTTGCGCCACGGTGAATATTGACCAGTCACTTGGTCAGGCCAACAATGAGTTGAACAGCTTCACACAAGGCCAACTGAAACTGGTCCAAACGGATGAGCAGCGCCAGGCCATGGCTGCCAAGGCTGACAGCATCCTGAAAGCGCCCTTGAGCCAGCAGGCAGCAGTCGAACTCATGCTGACCCACAGCCCACAGTTTCAAACCGTGCTGGCAGAGAACTGGGCGCAGGCTTCGCAGGCCGCCCAAAGCGGAAGAATCCACAACCCGGTTTTTGCCTTTGAGCGCATGCGTATCAAGGATGAACTGGAACTGGGGCGGCTTTTGAGTTTCGGCTTGCTGGACTTACTGACCTATCCAGCCCGCCAGGGAATTGCCCGAACCCAGCTGGACAAGGCGCAACTGCAGCTCACCAGCAGCGTGGTGGACCAGGTGACCCAGGTGCGGCAGGCCTGGGTGGATGCGGTGGCCGCAAAGCAGGCGCATGAGTATGCCCAGCAGGTGTTTGAAAGCGCGCAGACCAGTGCCGAGCTGGCCCGCCGCATGCAGGAGGTGGGTAACTTCACCAGGCTGCAGCGTGCCCGGCAGCAAAGCTTTTATGCGGATGCAGCGGTGAACCTTGCGGCCACCCGGCACAAGGCGACAGCCAGTCGCGAGGCGCTGGTTCGAATGCTGGGCCTGACTGGTGAACAGGCCACCCGGTTGAAACTGCCTGATCGCCTGCCCGACTTGCCTGCCGAACCCAAGGCTGCTTCCGATGTGGCGAAGGGCGGCATGCAACGGCTTGATGTTCGCATGGCCCAGTTGGGATTCCAGGCGAATGCAAAGGCACAGGGCCTGGGCAATGTAGCCAGTTTTCTCGATATTGAAGCTGGTGTGCGTTACGACACTGTCTTCGAAAACGACAGCGGCGAGCGCAACAACAAGAAAGGCTGGGAGCTTGAACTGGCCCTGCCGATATTTGACTGGGGCGGCTTGAAGCGCGATTCACTAAATGCCAACACGCTGGCTGCAGCCAACCGGCTGGAAAGCACCCTGCGTGCAGCTGAATCGACCCTGCGGGAAAGCTACTCCGCCTACCGCACCACCTATGACATTGCGCGGCATTACCGGGATGAAATCCTGCCCTTGCGGCAGGCCATCGCAGATGAAAACCTGCTGCGCTACAACGGCATGTTCATCGGCGTGTTCGAACTGATGGCCGACAGCCGCGACCAGGTGGGCGCAGTGGTGCAGGCCATCAATGCGCAGGCGGATTTCTGGCGGGCGGATGCGGCCTTGCAGGCCACCATGGTGGGCAAACCCATGATGGTGTCGGTCAGCGGTGCTGCAGCCAGTGCGGGCGGTGGCGATGATGGCGGTCATTGATTACTGCGCTCCCAATTGAACAAGGATTTAAAAATGACTTTCAAACTGAATTCAAGACGCGAGTTCTTCAAGGCCGCCGCCCTCACTGGCGGTGCAGTGGCTGCAGCCAGCGTCAGCAAGGTGGCCATGGCAGCACTGCCTGAACCTGTATTGCAAACCTCGGCCGACACCATGCCACCGCTGGTGCCCAACACCGGCAGGCCCTATAACCCGGTGGTCACCCTGAACAGCTGGACACTGCCCTGGCGCATGAACCAGGGTGTGAAGGAGTTTCACCTGGTGGCAGAACCCGTGGTACGTGAAATGGCGCCCGGCATGACTGCCCACCTGTGGGGCTACAACGGCCAAAGCCCTGGCCCCACGATTGAAGTGGTGGAGGGCGACCGGGTGCGTATTTTCGTGACCAACAAGCTGCCGGAACACACCAGCATTCACTGGCATGGCCAGCGTTTGCCCAATGGCATGGATGGCGTCACAGGCCTGAACCAGCCTGGTATTCCATCCGGAAAAACCTTTGTGTATGAATTCGAGGCGCGGCGCCCCGGTACCTTCATGTACCACCCGCATGCGGATGAAATGGTGCAGATGGCCATGGGCATGATGGGCTTCTGGGTAACGCATCCAAAAAACAAGAACCCGCTGATCAGCGAGGTGGACAGGGACTACTGCTTCCTGTTGAATGCCTATGACATCGACCCAGGCGCTTACACGCCAAAAATCATGACCATGCTGGATTTCAACCTGTGGACATGGAACAGCCGTGTGTTTCCCGGAATATCACCGCTGGTGGCCCGCAAGAATGACCGGGTGCGCATCCGCGTGGGCAACCTGACCATGACCAATCATCCGATTCACATTCATGGCCATGAATTTGAAGTGACCGGCACCGACGGTGGCCCCACACCCAAGGGCAGCCGCTGGCCAGAAGTGACGGTGGACATTGCTGTTGGCCAGATGCGGCAAATGGAATTCATTGCCAATGAAGAAGGTGACTGGGCCTTCCACTGCCACAAGAGCCACCACACCATGAATGCCATGGGCCATGACGTGCCCACCATGATTGGTGTGGACCACCGCGGCATGACCAAAAAAATCACCAAGCTGATTCCTGACTACATGGTGATGGGCGAGCGGGGCATGGCTGACATGGCTGAAATGCAGATGCCCTTGCCTGCCAACACCCTGCCGATGATGACGGGTGACGGGCCTTTCGGCTCGGTTGAAATGGGCGGCATGTTCAGCATGCTGAAGGTGCGGAAAGACCAAAAGCCCGGCGACTATTCCGACCCCGGCTGGTACAGGCACCCGGCGGGCACTGTGGCTTATGAGTTCACTGGCGATCTGGCTGCACCCAATCGAAGTGGTGATTCAGGCAAGGCCAGCATGGGGTTGAAACAGAAAGACCAGCCGAGTATTGAATTGAAAGTGCGTAAACCCAGCGGCCATGCAGGCCATTGATTGCGTACCTGCCAACGAGGAAACATGATGGATTTTTTTGAAAAGAAATTTTCCGTAAAGCATGCAGGCATATTTCTGCTTTGCCCGGCATTGTTGATTGGAAGCGGCACAGCACTGGCGCACGGAGATAAAAAGCAGGAGCACGCGGCCGCGGTGAAAGAGCAAAAGGACTGGGGCATTGCCGGCGATGCAAAATCGGTGAAGCGCACGATAGATGTCAGCATGGGCGACGACATGCGTTTCAAGCCTTCAACACTGCAGGTGAAGCAGGGGGAAACCATTCGCTTCCGGGTGAAGAACAACGGGGCCATGCTGCATGAGCTCGTGATCGGCACGAAAGAGGAGAATGCGAAGCATGCGGAAATGATGCTGAAAATGCCCGGCATGGAACATGATGAACCGCACATGGTTCATGTGGATCCGGGCAAAACCGGCGAACTGGTGTGGACTTTCAACCGCCCGGGCCAGTTTGAGTTTTCCTGCCTGATTGCAGGCCATTACCAGGCGGGCATGGTGGGCACCATTACAGTGTCTGCAAAATAATTTTTAGGAGTAATAATCATGAAAAACACATTCACCAAAAATACATTCGCAGCCAGCATGCTGGCCTTGTCCCTGATGGGTGCCAGTGCCGCTTTTGCAGGCAACCATGCGGGCGGGCATGATCACAATCACGGCGCAGCCAAAGAGCAGAAAGCAAACGCCGCAGCAGAAATGGCAGACGGCGAAATCCGCAAGATCAACAAGAGCACCGGCAAGATCACCGTGAAGCATGGTGAAATCAAGAGTGTTGAAATGCCACCCATGACCATGGTGTTCGGTGTGGCCGACAAGGCCATGCTGGAGGGCCTGAAAGAAGGTGACAAGGTGAAATTCAATGTGAAGCAGGAAGGCTCGAATTACACCGTGACCGAAATCAGAAAGGCGCAGTAATCTTCCGCATCAAATACAGGCAGGCCTGTTTTTCTGAATGTCTTTCAGACAGTGCCTACCTGTAGGAAATCAGGCCATTCGGCTTGCCGGCGAATGCCTCAAGCCCAGTGGCCTGTTCTGCCAGCAAGCCTGAAATTTCACCCTCAAAATGAGCCTGCTCATTGAAACTGGCCAGGCTGATTCCGCGCTGGCCAAACAGCAGCTTGCTGATGCTGCAGTTGGTAATCATCCAGTTCATATTGAATGCAGTGGAGTCGGGAATCTGAAGCAGGTTCTGTGCAATTGCCGTGATGGGGCCGCCAGAGGTGAACACGATCACATTGCTGGATTCCCTGTCTGTCGTATTTCCCGAAGCAGAGGCTTTCCGAATCTGCATGGCCTGTGCAGTGACCGAGCCCAGTGCAGCCATCACACGTGCCTTGAACATGGACCAGCTTTCCGGATAGTCGGCATCATGTTCACCACTCACCCAGCGTGCAATTGCCTTCTCGAAAATCTGCTGGAAGGCCTTGCGCGGGTCTGCATTGCCCATCACCTGTTTTTCAAAGGCATCTGAATCGGCATACTGGCCAATCAGGGCCTGCAGGATGGCTTCATGGTCATACTCATTGAAGCCTGAATGTTGAACCGGTTCCTGCAGCACACCATAGGTTTCTGAAAAGGCCTGTGCGGTTTGCAAATGCCGGTTCATGCTGCCGCTGAAAAAGCCATGCAGGCGGATATTCCTTGCCCGAAACCAGGCGCCCAGCTGGGATGCCTGCATTCTTCCAAGGTCGGACAGGTGGTCGTAATCCGCACTGTCAAAGCTGGCCTGCCCATGTCGAACAAGGTAAATCGTACCCATCAGTTTCAGCCTTTTTTTCCAGCCGCTTTGATCAAGCCTTTGCAGCGCCAGTCAAAATAATTCACCATGATCCAGAAATTCCGGAATGCCGGGTTGCGGGTTTGGCGGTAGTAGTACCGGTAGTAAATCTGCTGCAGGATGACTGCCAGGCGGAAGATGCCGAACACTTCATAGAAGGTCCAGTTGCTGGTCTGCATGCCTGTTTTCTGCAGGTAGTAGTCCACCATTTCCCGGCGGCTCATCATGCCAGGCAGGTTGGAGGGTTGCCGTTGCAGTGTCTTCACCAGGAAGTTGTCATCGGCTTGCACCCAGTAGGTAATCACACTGCCCAGGTCCATCAACGGGTCGCCCACAGTGGCCAGTTCCCAATCCAGTGCGCCGATGATCTCTGTCGGCTTGTTCGGGTTCAATACCAGGTTGTCCAACCGCCAGTCGTTGTGAATCATGCACAGCTTCACATCATCCGGGCAGTTGACATCCAGCCAATTGCGTACCTTGTTGAATGAACTCACATTCCAGGTTCGGGCCTTGTCAAAACGCTGGTTCCAGCCTTCCAGTTGCCTGCGGGTGTAGCCGCGGCCCTTGCTGAGCACATCCAGCCCGCTTGTGTGAATGTCAATCTGGTGAAGCTCGATCAGCCTGTCCAGAAAACTGATGTTCAGGGCGCGTGCCTGCTCCCTGCTGAATTCCACGCCCCGTGGCATGTGCTTGCGCGGAATGATGCCCTCGATTCGGTGCATCACATAGAACTCGCTGCCAATCAAGGATTCATCCGAGCAGTGGCCCACCAGCTCAGGCACATAGGGGAACACGGGTTTCAAAAGGCTTTGAATGCGGAATTCCCGGCCCATGTCGTGCGCGCCCTTGGCCTTGGTGCCCCTGGGCGGTCGGCGCAGCACCAGGTCGGCTTCCGGAAACTTCAGGCGGTAGGTCCAGTTGGATGCGCCACCGGAATACTGAGTCAGTTCCGGCAGGCCAGTCAGTTTCAGGCCTTGTTGCGACAGCCAGTCGGTGACAGCCTCTACATCCAGTTCTTCGCCTTTTCGAACAGAGCCGCCAGTGTCCAGCACGCTTTTCGGAACCGGTTCAGGCGTGGAAATATCGCCCATCACTTGAACCCCCGCTTCATCATTTCAATCCGCGCAATCACACCTTTGTGCACTTCATCCGGTCCATCTGCAAGGCGCAGGCTGCGGGCCTGGATGTAGAAGCCAGACAACGGGGTGTCGCGGCTGACACCGGCACCGCCATGCACCTGGATGGCCATGTCCACCACC
>DASUDJ010000317.1:0-9064 GCA_036275635.1 Limnobacter sp.
CCCAGCAAGGGCTGCAGCCTTGTTTTCACCCGCCCTGCTTCAGGATACTTCGCAAAAACCGCAACAGTCATTTTCAGTTTCTCGCGGGTGTCTGCATACTGGCGCGCCAGTTCCTGCGCTGAAACGCCCCGCCAGTACCGGTAGCGGAAGCGCCACATGAGGAGAATTGTTTTCCAGGCGCCGTTCTGGTCCCAGCGCCGGCCAGATGTAAGTACTTTTGAATGAATCGCCAAAAACTGATCGGGTGCAAGCTGTTTCAGGTTCTTGCACAACTGGATGTCTTCCATCAGGGGCTGCAGCGGAAAACCACCCACCTTTTGAAACAACTCGCGACCGAGGAACAGCGCCTGGTCACCCGTGCCTATTTTGCTCAGTGCCGAACGCTGGTTCATGAACCAGGCAACCACCGGCAACCACATGCTGCGGCCCTCAATTTGCACATCAAAGCGACCCCAGGAATCGGGGTCAGCTTTGCCCAGAAAATCCAACCAGGCTGTTTCATTCAACACGGTGTCTGCATGCAGAAACAGGAGCAACTCGCCCCTGGTGTGTTCTGCACCTGTATTCATTTGCAATGCTCGGCCCTTGCCACTCTGAATGGCACTGACCTGCGGATCGTTGGATAGGGCCTGAAGGGTTGGCCAACTGTAGTCATTAGAACCGCCATCCACCAGGATGATCTCATCCTGCGGCCTGATCAGTGCCAGAAGATTCAGGATGCGGGGGCTGAAGGAATCATCCTGCGGTGTGGGCACCTCGTTGAACACGGGCACCACGATTGAAACAGCAGGTGCTGCAGGGCTCACTGTTCTGAAGCCTTAAAAGAATATCGAGGCCAGGCCCAGGAAAATGAAAAAGCCCATGCTGTCGGTGGTGAATGTCAGCAGCACGGATGACCCCATGGCTGGGTCGCGACCCATTTTTTCCAGGCCCAAGGGCACCATCACGCCAATCAACGAACCCACCAGCAAATTCAGCATCACGGCCAATGTCATCAGCAGGCCCAGCATCACGGCATTCGGTGAACCGAAGTAAAGCCCCCAGGCTGCCAGCCCAGCCACGCTGCCCCACACCAAACCGTTCAGGCCGGCAATCGCCAGTTCCTTCTTCAACAACAGTTTGAAGTTGGCGGCAGTTACCTGGCCCAGGGCCAGGGAGCGGATCATCAGGGTCATGGTCTGGTTACCGGAATTGCCGGCAATGCCCGCCACAATCGGCATCAGGGTGGCCAGTGCCACCACCTTCGCAATCGTGCCCTCGAAAGAATCGATTACCCGGCTTGCGAAGAATGCGGTGCAAAGGTTCAACCCCAGCCACAGCCAACGGTTCTTCGCAGATTCCCACACGGAGGCGAACAGGTCTTCCTCTTCCCGCAAACCCGCACTGGACAGCAGGTCCGCCTCGCTTTCCTCTCGAATGACATCCACCACCTCATTCACAGTGAGGCGGCCAATCAGCTTGCCGGAAGGATCGAGCACCGGCGCGGAAACAAGGTCGTAACGCTCAAACGCCTGGGCTGCTTCATAGGCATCATCCAGGGCGGACAACATCAGCACTTCCCGGCTCATGACCTCGGAGACCAGGGTTTCCGGTTCATTCACCAGCAGGCGATCCAACGGCAGGCTGCCCTTGAAATGGTCCAGGCGATCCACCACGAACACCTGGTCAGTCTGGTCAGGCAATTCATCAAACCGGCGCAGGTAACGCAACACCACTTCCAGAGACACATCATCCCGGATGGTCACCATGTCGAAGTCCATGCGCGCACCCACGGAATCTTCGGGGTAGCTCATGGCGGCGCGCAGTTGCTCGCGCTCTTCCAGGCTCAGGCTGCTGGCCAGTTTCTCCACCACATCACGTGGCAGGTCAGGCGCCAGTTCCGCAATTTCATCCGCATCCAGGGATTCGGTGGCTGCGAACAGCTCCTCGCTGTCCATGGACTTGATCAGGCTTTCCCGAACCGCATCACTCAGTTCAAGAAGAATTTCTCCATCCCGGTCCGAGCGCACCAGCCCCCAGACGAGCATACGCTCTTCCTGCGGCAGGCTTTCGAGCACATAGGCCACGTCCGCCGGGTGAAGCAGGTAAAGCTTGTTACCCAGTTCAGTCAGGTGCTGGCGGTGAACCAGTTCCTCCACCAGGCTTTGTCTCTCCGGGTTGACCGTGGTCTGCTGGTTGTGAACAACACTTTCAATGACTTTCTGCTTGCGCAACAAGGCCTGCACTTCGGCCAGGGCCCGTTGCGCATCATCCAGGTCATGCGGCAGTTCCACCGCCGGCTCCTGGAGAGTGTAGTCATTGTCTTGCTCGTTCAAACCGGTTGTTCCCAAGCGCGATCAAACGCAGTTAAAAAAACAGGATTACAAAAGCTGGAATGCAGCCACAGCGACCAATGTTGGACCCAGGGCAGCCATGAAAAGTTTGCCCGGGTGAATTGCACCATCATGGAAATAGGAACGAAGGATAGCAAAGCCAGCCGGGTTGGGTGCATTCGCAATTACCGTAAGCCCCCCACCAGTGACTGCGCCTGCCACCAGGGCATACTTGAATTCATCATTCACGCCCTCGACCAATGAGCCCAGGTAGGTTAACGCAGCATTGTCGGTAATGGCTGTCAAAGCGGTAGCACCATAGTACAAGGCTGTGGGGCTCATGCCCTGCAGCGTGTCCTGCAACCACCAGGCCTGCATGCCACCCAATACCACCAGGCCGCCCAGAAAGAAGGCCACCATCAGGCCTTCTTTCAGGATCAACCTGTCCTGGTAACGACTGTAAGCGGTGGTGTAACCCAGGAAAAACAGGAACAGGCCCATGAACATGGCTGCATGGTGTGCAAACACCACCACGCTGGCCAGGAACAGCAAGTGGGTGGCAATTACCCAGAACGGCATGTCCTCTTTGGGTCCGTTCTCAGCCGGCTTTTTCATGGCGGCCAGTTCTTTTGCAAACAGGAATGTGAGTGCAGTTGCATTCACAAACACAGCGGCGGCTGCCTTCCAGCCAAAGGTGCTCAGCATGAACTGCATGTCAAAGCCCCACTTCGCTGCCACCATCAGCACGGGTGGGGCAGCAAATGGCGTCAGCGTACCGCCAATCGAAATGTTCACGAACAGCACACCAATGGTGCCGTACATCAGCCTGTTGCTGATGCCTTGGGAATAGAAGCGGTCGCGCAGCAGGAAGGCGGCCAGGGTCATGGCAGCGGGTTCGGTGATGAATGAACCCAGCAAGGGAACAATGGACAACGTGGTAAAGAAGTAGGCCACCTGCCGGTCTACAGGAATCAGGGAAGCGAAGCCGCGCACGATGTGCCCGGCCAGCACCAGGATGGGCTTGCTGGCTGCAATCACCATGATTGCAAACACGAACAGCGGCTCTGTGTAATTTCGGGTGTCCACGTATTCGATTGCCGCTGTTTTTCCAACCAGGAAAAACATGAACACCACCAGCACCATGGCCCAGAAACCGAAAACCGCTTCCACTTCACCCAGCAGGTGCCACAATCCGGCATGGTTGGGCTGGCTGTGAGCCAGCCGTTCAAAAAACTTGGTTGAAAAGGTGTGGATGACAGCGATGGCGAACAGGCTGGCCCCAATGATTTCAAGTGTGGTCGGATTCATGTCATGTCTCTTTGTTATTGATGTTTATATTGCTTTATCCGAGAACAGCACCTTGTCCTCCTGATCCAGGACTTCATTCACCCGAACCCAGCCGCGAAGGCTGTTGATCAGCCACACCTGCTCGGCGCGCTGCAGATCATGGACTGTCAATGCGCTTTCCTGGATTGTATTTTCCATTAAAAGCCTGTGGCGCAACACACCGGGCAACAAATACGTGTCGGTGCTGTCGGAAATTTTAGGCGTCAGCAATTGATCACCAACTTTCAACACCAGGTTGAATCGACAGGTCTCGGTCAGGAAACCCTGCGGGCTGAACAGCAGCACATCCGTTGCACCAGCAGCCTCGGCCTGGAAAGCCTCATAGTCGGGTCGGTAGGTGGTCTTGTGAACTATGAATTCAGGCAGCCCCGTCATTGGGGCAGACGCCATGCGCAGGCGTGTCGGTGCGGGTTCCTGCAACAGCGGAAACACCTGCAATTCAAACTCACCCTGAGCATTCAACAGAATACGCACCCTGTGGGCTCCGTTTGGGTGAGCTTCTGCAGCATTCAACAGGCGGCCGTGTATTGCCTGCCGTACGAAGGGATATGAAAAATACGCTGCGGCGCGAGCCATCCGGTCAAGGTGGAGGTCCAGGTTCTCCAGTAGGCCCCTCTCAAGCCGCAAGGTTTCCAGTAACTGAAAGTCACAAGTGACTTGCCGCAGGAAAGCCGTTTTCTGGGCCCACTCCTGTTTCTCAGCTTGTGCAGTGGAGTACCACGTCAAGCCGCTTCCCACTCCGTATTCCATCTGACCCTGCTGCTCAATCACTGTACGGATTGGAACATTGAAATGGGCCAGCCCGCCTGGATTGATCACACCCAGCGCACCGCAATAAAACCTGCGGGGTTCCTGCTCCCAATCGGCAATCCGCAACATGGCCTGAGATTTCGGGGCGCCGGTTACACTACCGCATGGAAACAGGGCTGCAAATACATCCACCAGGCGGGTTCCCGGTCGGGTTCTGCCGGAAATGCTCGAGGTCATCTGTTCCACGGTAGGCAGGTGCATCACATCGAACAATGAACGAACCTGCACGGTGCGTGGCTCGCACACCTTGGCCAGGTCGTTGCGCAACAGGTCGACAATCATCACGTTTTCAGCGCGGTCCTTTTCGCTGTCGCTCAACCTGTCAAACCCGTCTTTTAGGGGCCGCCGAGTGCCTTTCATGGGAGCGGTGTTCAGTTCCTGTCCATCCCAGCTAAAAAACAGTTCAGGCGACAGGCTGAGTACATTGAAGCCGCTCCCGCGCAGGAACAGGCTTTGCGGCGCAGGCTGTGCCAGGTACAGGTGCTGGAAAAGGAGCCAGGCATCCAAGCTTGGACTCCTGGAATGCAGGCGCGTGGTGAAGTTCAGCTGGTAAAACTCGCCATCAAGAATCGCCTGCCGTATCTTTTCAAAATTCTCGTAAAAGCCGGACAGGCCAAGTTTGTCTGTCCAAGGACTGAACCGGGTGTCATTGGGCAATGGCAACAGGCTGGACGCTTCTACCCTGCTGACTTGCGTTGGCATGAACACATGAAATTCAAGCAAGGGAAAATTGCATGCTGCATGTGTACTGAGTGATGAATCAAAGGCGGATGCTGCTTCATAGGACAAACCACCCACCACATACCTGCCCTGCCGGGCCAGTTCATGGGCCCTGTCAAGCAAAACAGGAACAAGTGCCGCCTCATACGCAACAAGCACCTGCTCCGGCGCACCATGGGCCACCAGCAGGCTGTCAGCTCCGCCTGGTCCGCTCATGCCGGCATGCCAGGCAGCAGAAACAAAACTTGAAGTCATGGAATGATTGCGCCCGCACTACTTTTGAACGCAGATTGTAACGCGGCTGGATGCGAAACTCCTTGAACAGCAGCAGGCGCAGAAGGGGTAGGCAATCCCAGTTGGCGCTGTGTGGCCGAAAACCTTCAAATCGCCTTGTTGACAGATTGCCCCAGGCGGAAAAACTCGAACACCTCATCTTTCTTGTTGATGGTGTCTGCAATCCCCATGCGAATCAACTCGCGGGTGTAGTTGGCTTCGAAAAGCAGATAACTGGCCAGGGAAGAGCCGCTGGATTCAGTGGCCCCCAGCGCAGACATCAGCGTGCGAACCGGGCGTGGTAAATCCTTTGTGTAACGGGATGCAATTTCATCAATCCGCTCGGAAGGAGATATCACCAGCAACTCCACCGGCTTCAGGCTGGTCTTGCTCATCACCTCGGGCGGCAGCAGGCTCAGGGTCTTGTTCACCCGGCTGAGGCGTTCAATGTCGATTGACAGGCTGTCCAAAAAAATCGAGGCCATGGCATGGCCAGCAATCTGTGCCAGGCTCGGGTAAGCATTCGACATTTCCGTACGGGCAGTGTGATCCTTGTCAGACTGGCTGGAACCAATCACCATCACGCGGTTTGCCCCCAGGTGAATGGCCGGGCTGATGGGCGCAAGCTGGCGGATTGATCCGTCGCCGAAGTATTCGGTTTTGCCTTCAATATTCAGTTGCACCGAGGGGAACACAAATGGAATGGCTGCCGAGGCCAGCAAATGTTCTACCGTGATGCGGTCTGGCAAAGCCACCCTTTGAGTGCGTACCCAGGTGTCAATTTCCTTTCGGGTTTGAAAGAAGGTGATGCTTCTGCCCGAACTGTAACTGGATGCTGTCACCGCCAGTGCGTGTATCGTACCGTTTTCCAGTGCTTCATCAAGCCTGCGAAAATGCAGTAACTGGTGAAGCAGGTTGGAAAGCGGCGAATTGTCCAGCAGGCACTTGGGACGCTTTCGCAGCATCCAGCCGATTGAGAGTGCTGACAACCAGCGTGCACCTGTTCGGATGATTCCGAGTGAATCAGCCCGGAACACTTGGTCGGAACTGAAGTTTTCCCATACACGCAACATGCGTTCGGTGGACTGGTAGAAATTCCTGCCTGCACAGGTCAGTGCTGCTGCATTGATAGCGCCGGCAGAAGTACCGCAAAGTATCTTGAAAGGGAAATCAAATTCCCGGCGGTTTTCCTGTTCAAACCATTTTGCCAACTGGTGCAGCACACCCACCTGGTAGGCCGCCCGCGCACCACCGCCTGACAGCACCAGGCCGGTGATGTCGTTGTGCTCTTCAGTGCTAAATGTGTTGTGTTCGGTCATGAAACAATTGTGCGCCATATCTTTCAGGGCCGAAAATAAAAAAAGGCGTGCAATGCACGCCTTTTTTCAGGTTTAAAACCTGTTTTTCAGATTGAGCTGACCCGCTCGGAGTTGGCGTCCAGTACAGCCAGCGCAGTCATGTTCACAATGCGACGAACTGTGGCAGACGCAGTCAGGATGTGCACTGGCTTGTCTGAACCCAGCAGGATTGGACCCACTGCAATTCCGTTACCCGCAGCAGATTTCAGCAGGTTGTAGGAAATATTGGCTGCATCAATATTCGGGCAGACCAGCAGGTTGGCCTCACCGGTCAGTGTGGAACCCGAGAAGATGGTGTTGCGAACGGCTTCATCAATTGCACAGTCACCATGCATTTCACCATCCACTTCCAGCCAGGGGGCAATATTCCGCAGAATCTGCAGGGCCTCCCGCATTTTGACCGCGGAAGGCTGGTTGCTGGAGCCGAAATTCGAGTGCGACAGCAATGCAGCCTTGGGTTGCACACCCAGCCGCAACATTTCCTCGGCAGCCATCAGGGTAATTTCAGCAATTTGCTCTGCCGTGGGGTCATAGTTCACATGGGTGTCAACCAGGAAAACCTGCCGGTTGGTCAGCATCAAACCGTTCATGGCGCCATAGGTGTTGCAGCCAGCACGCAGGCCCAGCACCTGGTTCACGTAATGCAGGTGCAGGGAGTGTGTACCGAAGGTGCCACAGATCATGCCGTCGGCATTGCCCTTGTGGATCAGCATGGAGCCAATCAGGGTATTGCGCCGGCGCATTTCAATCTTTGCATAGGCTTCAGTCACGCCCTTGCGCTTGGTTAGATCATGATAAGTGCGCCAGTAGTCCTTGTAACGCTCATCATATTCAGGATTGATCAGTTCGAAATCCACTCCTGGCTTGATGCGCAGGCCAAACCGTTCAAGACGGCGCTCGATCACTGCAGGGCGGCCAATCATGATGGGCTTGGCAATCGCTTCATCCACCACCACTTGCACTGCACGCATCACGCGTTCATCTTCACCCTCGGCAAACACGATTCTGCTCGATTGAGGTGTTTCCGCCACACAGCGCTTGGCCACCGCAAATATCGGCTTCATGAAGGTGCCCGAATGGTACACAAACTGCTGCAACTGGTCCTTGTAGGCATCCAGGTCAGCAATTGGACGGGTGGCCACGCCGCTTTCCATGGCAGCCTTGGCCACTGCCGGTGCAATATGCACAATCAGACGAGGGTCAAACGGTTTTGGGATGAGGTACTCCGGACCAAAACTCAGGTTCTGGGTGCGATAGGCTGAAGCCACCACATCAGACTGTTCCTTGCGGGCCAGTTCGGCTACAGCACGCACAGCTGCAATTTCCATTTCCTTGGTGATGGTGGTTGCACCCACATCCAGTGCGCCGCGGAATATAAAGGGGAAGCACAAGACATTGTTTACCTGGTTGGGATAGTCAGTGCGGCCTGTGCACATGATGGCATCGTCGCGCACTTCCTTCACCTGTTCAGGAAGAATTTCAGGTGTTGGATTCGCCAGGGCAAGAATCAGGGGTTTGGCGGCCATCTGGCGAACCATGTCCTGCTTCAGCACGCCACCGGCGGACAAGCCCAGAAACACGTCTGCATCCTTGATCACATCGCCCAGTGTGCGGGCAGCGGTGTCTTGAGCAAAAAGGTCCTTGTCAGGATCCATGTTAGTGGTGCGGCCCTTGTAAACCACCCCGTCAATGTCGGTTACCCAGACATTCTTTCGGGGCAGGCCCAGTTCGACCAACAGTTCAAGGCAGGCCAGCGCCGCCGCGCCGGCACCCGACACCACGAACTTCACCTGGTCCAGTTTCTTGCCGATCACTTCCAGGCCGTTCAGAATGGCGGCGCCCACCACGATTGCAGTGCCATGCTGGTCATCATGGAATACCGGAATATTCATGCGGCCGCGCAGTGCGCGCTCGACCTTGAAACAGTCGGGTGCCTTGATGTCTTCCAGGTTGATGCCACCAAAAGTGGGCTCAAGTGAAGCGATGATCTCGATCAGCTTGTCCGGATCATTTTCATTGATTTCAATGTCGAATACATCAATGCCGGCAAACTTCTTGAACAGCACGGCTTTGCCTTCCATCACCGGCTTGGCTGCCAGCGGACCGATATTGCCAAGGCCCAGCACCGCAGTGCCGTTTGTGACCACGCCGACCAGGTTGGCCCGTGCTGTGTAACGGACTGCAGTGGAAGGATCAGCCTCGATTTCCTCGCAGGCAGCAGCAACCCCGGGGGAGTATGCCAGC
>DASUDJ010000318.1:0-3666 GCA_036275635.1 Limnobacter sp.
AGTGAAGGCCCCTGCGGATTGAATACCAGGGTCAGCCTCAACTCGTCACCATATCCGAGTGCATTCAGTTTTTGCAGGCCTGCAATGCTGGCATCGAACACACCCTTGCCTCGCTGCTTGTCCACATTGTCTTCCAGGTAACACGGCAGTGATGCAAAAATTTCCACCTGGTTGTCGGCCAGAAACCGGGCCAGGTCTTCATAACCAGGTTCACTCAGAATGGTCAGGTTGCAGCGGTCTATCACATGTACGCCTGCGCTCCTGGCAGCCACCACCAGGCGCTTGAAGCGGGGGTTCATTTCAGGTGCACCACCGGTCAGGTCCAGTGTTTTTACCCACCCCTGGTTCATCAGCGAAATCAACTGGTCGATCTGCTCGTCCTGCATCAGCTCTGTGCGGTTCGGACCCGCATTCACATGGCAGTGGGTACAACTCTGGTTGCACAGGTAACCCAGGTTCACCTGGATGGTTTCAAGGTTCAGGCGTTTGACGCTGGGGAAAGTGGTGCTTTTCAACAAATGAACTACTGAGTGCATCTAGGCTCCGGTTTATGTGCGCACCGCAGTTATTTCGTTTTCAGATAATGAGAGAATCAGAAAACTAACTGCTGTGTAACTTTTCAACAGGTTCATAGTAACAAACTTACAGAATCCATTTGAACCCGCCATGATTCAAGTTTCAGTCAACGGTGAAAATCATGAATTGCCAGAGAACAGCACTGTGGCCCAGCTGCTCAGCCAGCTGCAGCTGACGGGCAAGCGGATTGCCGTGGAACTGAACGGCGAAATCGTGCCAAAGAGCCAGCACGCCACCACCGCCCTTGTCGCAGGCTCAAGCCTGGAAATCGTGGTGGCGGTAGGTGGCGGCTAAATCCTCAGGAGCAGTACACATGATGCACATGAATGACACCTGGAAAGTAGGCAAACGAGAATTTTCCAGTCGACTGCTGGTTGGAACCGGTAAATACGCCAGCCTGGACCAGACAAGGGATGCAATCACCGAAAGCGGTGCTGAAATCGTGACTGTGGCGATCCGCCGAACCAACATTGGCCAGAATGCCAATGAGGCCAGCCTGCTGGACTACATTCCACCATCCAGGTTCACTTATCTGCCCAACTCTGCCGGCTGCTACACAGCAAAGGATGCAGTGCGAACCCTGAGGCTGGGGCGAGAACTGCTGGATGGCCACAACCTGTGCAAGCTTGAAGTGCTGGGCGATCCGAACAACCTGTATCCGGACATGGAAGAGACACTGATTGCCGCCAGGGAATTGGTGGCCGACGGTTTTGATGTGATGGTGTACTGCTCGGATGACCCGATTTATGCGCGCAAGCTGGAGGATGCAGGATGCCTGGCCATCATGCCCCTGGCCTCGCTGATCGGTTCCGGCATGGGCATCCTGAATCCATGGAACATCAACCTGATCCTCGAAAAAGCCACCGTACCCGTTATCGTGGATGCTGGCGTGGGCACAGCCTCCGATGCGGCAATCGCCATGGAACTGGGCTGTGCCGGGGTCCTGATGAACACGGCCATTGCGAAGGCACAAAACCCGGTGCAAATGGCTCGTGCCATGCGTTTGGCCACACAGGCCGGGCGAGAAGCCTTTCTGGCAGGTAGAATGCCGAAAAAGTTTTACACGGCAAGCCCTTCTTCCCCGGTGGAAGGCGTTATTTCTTCCAGTTCAAAATGACCGATCAGACCCCTGACAATCCCTTTCGCGACCAGCACATCAAGAGTTTTGTGAAACGTCGGGGGCATATTTCCCGTGCGCAGGAGCGTGCAGTTGAGGAAGGTATGCCCAGGTGGGGCATTCCTTACGAGGCGCACAGCCCCATCGACTTCAATGCACGCTGGGGCACCAGCGGTCAGCCCAACTGGCTTGAAATCGGCTTCGGCATGGGCGAGACCACTGCGAAAATTGCCAAGGCGCATCCCCGGGTGAACTATCTTGGCGTGGAAATCTACACGGCGGGTGTGGGGTCGCTGATCAAGAAAATCGAAGAAGAAAACATTCAGAACATCCGCATCATTTCTCATGATGTGGTGGATGTGCTGCGCGAAATGATTCCTGACCACAGCCTGGACAAGGTGCTGCTGTACTTCCCCGATCCCTGGAGAAAGGCCCGCCACCACAAGCGCAGGCTGATTCAACCGGAATTTGTTGCAAAGCTGGCGAAAAAAATGAAACCGGGAGGCATTCTTCATTGCGCCACCGACTGGGAAAACTATGCGCACCACATGCATGAGGTTCTCTCGGTTGCACCCGACTGGAAAAACATGGCGGAAACACCATTCGCTCCTCGTCCGGAAGACAGACCCCTGACAAAGTTCGAAAACCGCGGCCTGAAACTCGGCCACGGCGTGTGGGACCTGCTCTACCAGGTGAACCTGGGCCCGCTACACCCGGCCCCATCCCTGTAAAAGGGTGGCACCCCTGTTGCGGTATGCCAGGGGCAGATTGAATCTGTTGTACTCAGACTCATCCATGGCCGCCTAACATGATGCATGCCCCTTCCCAACAGCACCACCCCAGCGCGGATATTTCGCGGGCGCAACAGCCTGAACTCCCTGAGCATGCGCACGCTGGCGGCCTGTACTGCTGCGCTGGTGACCCTGTGCACCTGCCTGCTGGCAATTCTTGATCACCAGTTTGCCAGCCAGGATGTGCTGGTGAACATGCGAATTGAAGAAAGCCTGGGTATCCTCGCCCTGATTGTTGGCATCAGCCTGCTCTGCAGCCGCTGGATAAGCCGGACGATTACCCGCCCCCTGGAGGAAATCACCAGCCGGGCCCAGCACATGGCCCATGGCAGTTATGACTGGCGCTTGCCGGACAGTCCGATTGGAGAAATCAACCAACTGGCCCAGGCATTCAACCGCATGGCCAAGAATCTGCAGGAGCGGGACCGGCTGATACGGCGCACTGCGTACAAGGACCAGTTGACCGGCCTGGACAACAGGGCTTTCCTGAGCCTGACCCTGCGCGAGCGCACACACGCCGCCCGTGAACCGCTGAGCATCGTGGTGTGGGGCATCGACAACCTGGACAATATCAATGAAGTGCTTGGTCATGAGGTGGCTGACAAGGTGTTGGTGAAGGTTGCCAGAAAGGCCCGCCGTGTCTGCCGCGAGAACCTGGCCATCGCCCGCCTGGAAGGCAATATCTTCTGCATGGTGCTGCCCCGCAGCCAACTGGACAGGCTGACCGGAAAACACACCCTGAAACGCCTTCTGCAGGGCTCCTTGCGGGTACAGGACTACCAGCTGGACATACAAAGCCATGCAGGGCTGGCCCATTATCCCGATCATGGCCATTGCCCGGAAACCCTGCTTCGCCGGGCAGAAATTGCACGGCAGCTTGCCAAGAAAACCCGGCAGACCAGTATTGAATTCGAACCCCGCCTGGAAAACCGCTCCACGAACAGGCTGGAGCTGATTGCCCAGTTGAAACGGGCCATAGCGGAAGAGGAGTTCTGCCTTTATTTCCAGCCCAAGCTGAACCTGCGAACCAACAGCATCAACCAGGCAGAGGCGCTGTTGCGCTGGAATCACCCTCAAAAAGGGCTGGTTGCACCCGGTGCCTTCATTGAACTGGCCGAGCAAACCGGCATGATTCGGGACATCACCCGCCTGGTGCTGAAACAGACCTATGAAATCATTGAT
>DASUDJ010000319.1:0-5976 GCA_036275635.1 Limnobacter sp.
GTAAAGCCGAAATCCCGCTTGGCCCGCTGTGCATCTTCTGCTGCCATTTCAGGCTGGCGGATGTTCCGGGTCACATTGTGGGAGGGTACCTTGCCGAACCTGTGACATGCTGCTGAAATTTCCAGCTTGGCCCGCCGCACCAGCGGGTTCTCGAATTGCCCAGGTGAATTCAGGGCTGATTTTGGGATTGAACTGCGGTGGCCTGAAATGAAATCCATGATGCCGAATGAAAGCGATTCCACTTTTTCAAGTCCGGCAATCTGGTGAGCCGCAGCCAGTGCACCATGGGTTTCAATCAGCACATGAAGGGGGGGCTGCTGAATGCCCACCTTGTTGCACTGCATCCTGATCTGCTCCAGCGCCACTTCAACATCCAGTAATTGTTCCGGTTTGGGCAGCATCAGGTAGGCGGGCGCGGGCACACCGGGCGCCAAGACAATTGGCAGTTCAATTTCAAAAGCGGCATCCTGAACCGGATGCAGGCGCACACCCGGGCGACGGGTTTCCGTACCATAGCGTGCTGCGAAGTCAGCAAGGCTTTTTGCCGCCCAGCCCGCAATTTCAGGCACCTGGCCCACCACGGCGCCATCTTCCAGGTCCAGCGTGATATCGAAACAGGCACCCATTTCACCGCGAATTTTAAGAGCCTTTTCGAAATACTTTGGCTGCCCGGTGTAATGGTCGCAAACAGGCAGTTTCACCTGGGAATTGCCTTCACTGTAGAGAATGTCGGAAATGGCTGCCAAATCCAGGTTGTGCTTTTTCAAACTGTATATCCCTTGCTCAAAAAGAAAAAGCCAGCAAATCTGCTGGCTTTTCCATCATGCTCGCAAATGAATCACTTGCCCAGCAGGTGCTTCACGCCTTCACGTTCTTCCATCAGCTCATTCAGGGTGATGTTGATGCGTTCCTGGCTGAATGCGTCGATTTCCAGGCCCTTAACGATTTCAAACTTGCCGTTTGCGCAGGTTACCGGGAAGCCGAACTGTGTGCCTTCTGGAATGCCGTAAGAACCGTCGGAAGGAATACCCATGGTCACCCACTTGCCGTTGGTACCCAGTACCCAGTCGCGAACATGGTCAATTGCTGCGTTTGCAGCAGAAGCTGCAGAAGACAGGCCACGTGCTTCAATGATTGCAGCGCCGCGCTTGCCAACTGTTGGCAGGAATGTATTTGCATTCCATTCCTGGTCGTTGATCATGTCTTTCACAGACGCGCCGTCGATTGTGGCGAAGCGGTAGTCGGCATACATGGTGGGTGAGTGGTTGCCCCACACGCACAGCTTCTCGATGTTGGCCACTGGCTTGCCTGTCTTGGCGGCAATCTGGCTCAGTGCGCGGTTGTGGTCCAGGCGCAGCATGGAGGTGAAGCAGTTCGGGTCCAGGTCAGGTGCAGACTGCTGTGCAATGTAGGCGTTGGTGTTGGCTGGGTTGCCCACAACCAGTACTTTCACGTCACGCTTGGCGTTGTCGTTCAATGCCTTACCCTGCACTGTGAAAATTGCGCCGTTGGCTTCCAGCAGGTCCTTGCGTTCCATGCCCTTGCTGCGTGGGCGTGCGCCAACCAGCAATGCAACATCCACATCCTTGAATGCTGTGGCAGGGTCGTCAGTGATTACAACACCCTGCAGCAGTGGGAATGCACAGTCTTCCAGTTCCATGACCACACCCTTCACGGCAGCCAGGGCAGGCGTGATGTCCAGCAACTGCAGGATTACGGGCTGGTCTTTGCCCAGCATGTCGCCATTGGCGATACGGAACAACAGGCTGTAGCCAATCTGGCCGGCAGCGCCAGTAACGGCAACACGCATTGCGGGTTTGGTCATGTCAAACACTCCAGAGGATTAAAAATCGAAGGCCATAGTTTAGCGCCAAACACTGACGGCTTGTTGACGACTCAACCGGATTAGAGGGGATTAACTTTGAAAAGTCCTCTATAAGATATAAGATATCATCCAAGACCAATTTCCACCTTCTGGATCCACCTTGCAGCCTCTCAACCCCACCTTCAGCCCGCTTTACCAGCAAATCAAGGGTTTGCTGCTGCAAAGCCTGCAGGCTGGCGAATGGAAGCCTGGTGAGCTGATTCCGTCTGAAACCGAACTGGCCAACCGCTATGGCGTCAGCCAGGGCACGGTGCGCAAGGCAATTGATGAACTGGCCGCTGAAAACCTGGTTGACCGGAAGCAGGGCAGGGGCACCTTTGTGGCCACCCACAACGAGGCCAAGTCGGAATATCGTTTCCTGCGTCTTGCGCCCGATGAAGAACCCGGTGTGAAGCCGAAATCCACCTACATGTCAGTGGAAAGGGTGCGTGCCAGTTCCCAGGTGGCAAAAATGCTGGACATCAAGGCCAGCGACTCGGTGTTCGTGGTGAAAAGGGTGCTGCGTTTTGACGAGGTGCCACTGATTTTCGATGAAATCTGGCTGCCTGCCTCCCAATATAAAGGCCTGACCCTTGAGCGACTGCAGCAATGCAACTCGACTCTCTATGGCTTTCTGGAAAGCAGCTTCAATGTGCGCATGCTGAAGGCCAATGAAAACATCAAGGCAGTCAGCGCCCAGTCAGAGCAGGCTGATATCCTGCAAGTGCCTGAAGGCACACCCCTGCTGATGGTGGAGCGCCTGTCCCTGACCTACTCAGACAAGCCAGTTGAGCTGCGTCGCGGCTGGTATCTGACTGACCGTTTTTCCTACAGGAATGAATTGTATTGAATTGATACAAGTCTTTGGCTGGCAAATGAATGCATTTGGTTCGTTAAACGCCCAAATTTAAAAAAGGAGTGCTTCAAGACTTTACAAATTTGGTTCAAAATGCACAGTTGTCCAAATTGGTTTTTTTAAAGGATTCCGGTCCAAGGACATTTGCTCCACGGCCCTGTTTTCAATCACTTTTACAAGAACTCGAGCATGTCAAACACCGTTGCGAAGAAACGTCCGGAATACCGGAACATTCATGTCACACAAATCCTGAAGTACCGCCTTCCACTGGCCGGCAAGCTGTCCATCCTGCACCGTGTCAGTGGCGCCGTATTGTTCCTGGCACTGCCGGTCATCCTGTTGCCGCTGTTTGACAAAAGCATCACTTCCGAACTGACTTTCCTGGAAATGCAGTCGCTGGTGGCCAATCCTCTGGTGAAAATCGTGTTGCTGGGCCTGATCTGGTCGTACATGCACCACTTCGCCGCCGGTATCCGCTACCTGGTGCTCGACATGCACGTGGGCACTGAAAAATACGCCGCCAGCAAGAGCGCGGGTATCGTGTTCGCAGTCAGCCTCAGCCTGACAGCCCTGTTCGGCCTGAAACTGTTCGGAGTATTCTAATCATGGCAAACAACATTGGTTCCAAGCGCCTGGTGGTCGGCGCACACTACGGCCTGAAAGAATGGGTTGCCCAGCGCATCACAGCCGTCATCATGTCCCTGTACACAGTGGGCTTGTTCCTGGCTGTGCTGTTTACCCCTGATCTCGACTATGTGAAGTGGGTAGGCTTCTTCAACTTCACGGTTCTGTCTTTCCCACTGGGAAAAATCCTGGCCCTGCTGGCTTTCTTTTCCCTGTGCTACCACGCCTACATCGGTATTCGCGACATCTGGATGGACTATGTGAAGCCCACCGGCATTCGTCTTACATTGCAAGTTTTTACAGCTTTGTGGTTGCTCGGCGCTGCCGGCTACGCAGCTGACATTCTCTGGAGGGTCTAAAAGTGACTGCAGTTAAAACTTCCCTTCCACGTCGCAAATTCGACGCGGTAATCGTTGGTGCGGGTGGCGCTGGCATGCGCTGCTCCCTCCAGTTGGCAGAGGCTGGTCTGAATGTGGCCGTGCTGTCCAAGGTTTTCCCAACCCGCTCCCACACAGTGGCCGCACAGGGTGGTATTGGCGCGTCACTGGGCAACATGTCCGATGACAGCTGGTACTGGCACATGTTCGATACCGTGAAGGGTTCCGACTATTTGGGCGACCAGGACGCAATTGAATTCATGTGTCGTGAAGCACCCAAGGTGGTGTACGAGCTTGAACACTTTGGCATGCCTTTTGACCGCAACCCCGACGGCACCATTTACCAGCGCCCATTCGGTGGCCACACCGCCAACTTCGGCGAAAAACCTGTACAGCGAGCTTGTGCGGCTGCTGACCGTACTGGTCACGCCCTGCTGCACACCCTGTATCAGCGCAACGTGCGCGCGCGCACCCAGTTCTTCGTGGAATGGATGGCACTCGACATCATTCGCGATGCAGACGGCGATGTAGTGGGTGTCACTGCCCTGGAAATGGAAACTGGCGAAATCATGGTGCTGGAAGCCAAAACCACGGTGTTTGCCACCGGCGGTGCAGGCCGCATCTGGGACGCCTCCACCAATGCCTTCATCAACACCGGTGACGGCATGGGCATGGCTGCCCGCGCAGGCATTCCCCTGGAAGACATGGAATTCTGGCAGTTCCACCCAACCGGCGTGGCCGGTGCAGGTGTGCTGGTTACGGAAGGTGTTCGCGGTGAAGGCGGTATCCTGCTGAACAGCGAAGGTGAGCGTTTCATGGAACGTTATGCGCCAACCTTGAAAGACCTGGCCCCACGCGACTTTGTGTCCCGCTCCATGGACCAGGAAATCAAGGAAGGTCGTGGCTGTGGTCCCAACAAGGATCACGTGCTGCTGAAGCTGGACCACCTGGGCGCCGACACCATCATGAAGCGTCTGCCATCCATCCGTGAAATCGCGATCAAGTTCGCCAACGTGGACCCGATCAAGGAGCCAATCCCGGTTGTTCCAACCATCCACTACCAGATGGGCGGTATTCCAACCAACGTGTACGGCCAGGTTGTGGCACCGAAAGTGCCCGGCGGCCCCAGCGAAATCGTGAACGGCATGTATGCCATCGGCGAATGCGCCTGCGTATCCGTGCACGGCGCAAACCGCCTGGGTACAAACTCCCTGCTTGACCTGGTGGTGTTTGGCCGCGCAGCCGGTAACCACATTGTGAACAGCAACCTGAAGGCCCGCAGCCACAAGGAACTGCCAGCCGATGGCACCGATCTGACCATGGCCCGTGTGGACAAGCTGATGAACTCCACCAGCGGCGAAAACACCCGCGTTGTGGCGGATGCAATCCGCAAGGGCATGCAGTATCACTGTGGCGTATTCCGCACCACCGAACTGATGAATGCGGGCGTGACCAAGATCAATGATCTGGCAGCCCAGGCGGAGCACATTCACCTGAAAGACAAGTCCAAGGTGTTCAACACTGCACTGGTCGAGGCACTTGAATTGGCCAACCTGCAGGAAACTGCCAAGGCCACAATGGTGTCTGCCGCCGCCCGTGAAGAAAGCCGTGGCGCCCATGCCCACCGCGACTTCCCCGAGCGTGATGACGAGAAGTGGATGCGCCACACCCTGTGGTATTCCGAAGGAAACCGCCTGGATTACAAGCCGGTGAACCTGAAGCCACTGACAGTTGAAACCTTCCAGCCGAAAAAGCGGACGTTCTAATCAAGGTTACGAGGTACAGAAAATGAGCGAAAAGAGAATCGTGCGTTTTGAAATTTATCGCTACGACCCTGACACTGGCGAAGCGCCAAAAATGCAGAAGCTGGAAGTCGAACTGCAGCCCAATGACAAAATGCTGCTGGATGCACTGATGCGCATCAAGAGCGATGTGGATGAGTCACTGGCCTACCGCCGCTCATGCCGTGAAGGCGTGTGTGGCTCAGATGCCATGAACATCAACGGCAAGAACGGTTTGGCCTGTATCACCAACCTGCGCGACCTGAAGCAGCCCATCGTGCTGAAGCCGCTGCCCGGTCTGCCCGTGGTTCGTGACCTGATCGTGGACATGACCCAGTTCTTCAAGCAGTACCACTCGATCAAGCCTTACCTGGTGAATGACACCCCGCCCCCAGAAAAGGAGCGCCTGCAGTCGCCCGAGGAGCGCGAGGAGCTCAACGGCCTGTACGAGTGCATCCTGTGCGCGAGCTGCAG
>DASUDJ010000320.1:0-3493 GCA_036275635.1 Limnobacter sp.
TCGCCTACCGCGCCGAAGAAAAGGCCATTCAACTGTATTGCACCAAGGACCCCAGTTGCCCGTCCAGCATCATGGGCGACCGCCTGAGGCTGGCGCAGATCCTGAACAACCTGCTGTCGAATGCATTGAAGTTCACCGACAAGGGTCGCATTCACCTTCAACTGCACAAACCGCTTGACAACGGGCTGCTCCAGTTCAGCGTCAAGGACACGGGCATCGGCATGAGCACTGCGCAATGCGCGGAACTGTTCAAACCGTTCAGCCAGGTGGATGGCAGTTCATCCCGCAAATACGGTGGTGCGGGCCTTGGGCTCTCGATCTGCAAGAACCTGGTTGAACTGATGGGTGGAAGCATCTGGGTGGAAAGCGAACCTGCGCAGGGCACCACATTCCACTTCACCATTCAATGTGTGGAACCTGAATTCAGCATACAGCCTGTGAACCAGGCGGCCCTGGGCATGGAACAGAGGATACAGCCCAGCCCCAAGCTGGTTGACAATGACGCGCTCTTGCTGAACAAGCGCATTCTCGTGGCTGATGATCACAAGCTGAACCGGATCGTGGCGTCGGAAATGCTGAAGAAATGGGGTGCCACCGTGAGGCTGGCAGAAAATGGCCTGGAGGCGGTTCAGGCCTGCATATCCGAGCGTTTTGACGTGGTGCTGATGGATTTGCAAATGCCAGAAATGGACGGTTACGAGGCCACGGCACGAATCATCAGGGAACTGGGCAGTGATGCACCTCCAATTGTGGCAGTGACAGCATCCGCCAGCGAAAAGGACCGGATGGACGTGCTGAATGCGGGCATGTGCGAACATGTGATCAAGCCGTTCAAGAAAGAAGACCTGATAGAAATACTGCTGAACATACAAGCCCAACAGGCCTGAACACCAAAGGCCCTGCAACTTCCATAAATACCTTGTGTCTACCCTTGCGAATTGATTGAATTGCGCATTCACCTGAAACTGCAAAGGACGACCAAGACATGCCCCATGATGTATCCCTGATTGCCACCCTGGCCTTTGGTTTCGGGCTTGCATTGGTATTCGGTTTCATTGCTGAGAAATTGAGAGCGCCAGCACTGTTGGGCTACCTGGTGGCGGGCTTCCTGATTGGGCCTGCGACCCCCGGCTTCGTGGCTGACCCGGCATTGACCAACCAGCTTGCTGAAGTGGGTGTGATGTTGCTGATGTTTGGCGTGGGCATGCACTTTTCCCTGAAAGACCTGCTGGCCGTCAAGAACATTGCTGTGCCGGGTGCGATCGTGCAGATGGCCACCGCCACACTGCTGGGCATGGGTGTGGCCAATTTCTGGGGTTGGCCAATTGCGCAGAGCCTGGTGTTTGGCCTGGCCCTGTCTGTGGCCAGCACCGTGGTGCTGCTGAAAGCACTGGAAGCACGCGGCATGCTGACCAGCGCAAACGGTCAGATTGCAGTCGGCTGGCTGGTGGTGGAAGACCTGGCCATGGTGCTGATACTCGTGTTGCTTCCGCCACTGGCTGGATTGCTGAAGGGCGGCGAACTGGACCCGGGCACCAACCTGTTTTTCGAAATCGGCTTCACGCTTGTGAAGGTGACCCTGTTTGTGGCCCTGATGCTGGTGGTGGGGAAGAGAATCATTCCGTGGATGCTGTGGCATGTGGCCAAAACCGGCAGCCGGGAACTGTTCACCCTCTCCGTTATTGCATTGGCCATCAGCCTGGCCTTTGCTGCGGCCGGCCTGTTTGATGTGTCATTCGCCCTGGGGGCATTCTTTGCCGGCATGGTGATGCGTGAATCTGAATTCAGCCACCGGGCGGCGGAGGAATCACTGCCGCTGCGTGATGCGTTTGCGGTGCTGTTTTTCGTGTCAGTGGGCATGTTGTTCCAGTTTGAAGTGTTGCTGGAATATCCAATGCGGGTGCTCGCGGTGGTTGGAATCATCGTGCTGGGCAAGTCGCTGGCAGCTGGCGCACTTGTGCTGCTTTTCCGCTACCCGATGAAAAGCGCACTGGTGATTGCGGCCAGCCTTGCGCAGATCGGTGAGTTTTCATTCATCCTGGTCGGCCTTGGCCTGTACCTGGGTCTGGTTGACCTGCAGGTACAAAGCCTGGTGGTGTCAGGCGCAATTCTTTCAATCGCCCTGAACCCTGTTGTTTTCTCGATGATTCCGAAAATCAACGACTTCATGGTGAAGCACTTCCGCTGGGTACGTGAGTTGAACGCCCGTGGACACACCATGGAAGAGCTGCCCCAACAGACCGATGGCAAATACCTGGATGGGCACGTGGTACTGGTGGGACACACGGAATTGAGCAAGCTGATTGCACGTTCATTGCAACTGAAGAACAAGCCGCACGTGATTATCGACACCAGCCGGGAAGTGGTTGCAAGACTGCGCGCGAAAGGAAAGGCTGCAGTGTCGGGCGAGTATGCAGACCCGGTTACCCTGGTGCAGGCACACACCGCAAGGGCGGACAGCCTGGTGATTGCCACCGGCAATACGCCTGGCCTGAGCCAGATGATTGAAAATGCCAGGATGCTGAACCCGGCTTTGCGGGTTTTCGTGCAGGCCTATTCACCAGAAGAGCAGAAATTGCTCGAGACTATCAACGGAGTGCATGTGTATCGGTGGGAAAACACCCTGAGTGATGCAATTCTCCAGGCGATACTGCAGAAAGAGAGCCACTGAAAATAAAAAACCCGGTGAGTTTCTCACCGGGTTTCAGCACTCGCTGTTGGGCCTTTTGTAAAAGCCCAGCAAGGGGAAAATACTCTTGATTTGAATTATTGAGCTTGTCTCCTCTCCCCCCCTGTCGGTCAGCCTAACCACCCCTCCTGGGGTGGGAGACTACCAAGACTGCCGACAAATTCAGTTCAACCAGCAGATCAGTGGAACTGCTCTTCTTCTGTAGAGCCTGTCAGGGCTGTTACGGAAGATGCGCCACCCTGGATTACGGTGGTTACGTCATCGAAGTAACCTGCACCTACCTCTTGCTGGTGAGATACGAAAGTATAACCTTTTTCGCGTGCTGCGAACTCTGGTTCCTGAACCATGTTCACATAGTGCTTCATGCCTTCGCCGCGGGCGTATGCATGCGCGAACTGGAATGTGTTGTACCAGTTGACGTGGATACCGGCCAGTGTAATGAACTGGTACTTGTAGCCCAGCGCGCTCAGCTCTTCCTGGAAGGAAGCGATCTGGCTGTCGTTCAGGTTCTTCTTCCAGTTGAAAGAGGGTGAGCAGTTGTAGCTCAGCAGCTTGCCTGGGTTCTTTTCCAGAACGGCTTGCGCGAATTCACGTGCGAAACCGATGTCAGGTGTACCTGTTTCACACCATACCAGGTCAGCATAAGGTGCGTAAGCGATACCACGGGAGATTGCCTGCTCCAGGCCGTTCTTCACGCGGTAGAAACCTTCAGCTGTGCGCTCGCCGGTCAGGAATGGCTTGTCGTTTTCGTCGAAATCGGAGGTCAGCAGGTTTGCAGCCTCAGCGTCGGTACGGGCCAGAACG
>DASUDJ010000321.1:0-3887 GCA_036275635.1 Limnobacter sp.
GCCTTTCCGGATTGATGCCCGCCCCGGCCTGGTGGTTGCATTGACCATTCCCCTGGTTCTGGCACTGACATTCCTGGCCATGTCTTTCTTCAACATCAACCTGCACAAGATTTCCCTGGGTGCATTGATCATTGCATTGGGCCTGCTGGTGGATGATGCGATCATCGCGGTGGAAATGATGGTACGCAAACTGGAGGAAGGTTACTCCCGGTTTGATGCGGCCATCTTTGCCTACGACTCCACAGCCATTCCCATGCTGACCGGCACGCTGATTACTGCTGCAGGTTTTCTGCCGATTGCGCTGGCCAAGTCTGCTGCAGGTGAATACACCTTTTCGATTTTTGCTGTTACTGCAATTGCGCTGGTGCTGTCCTGGTTTGTGGCGGTTATCTTTGTTCCCTATATCGGCTACTGGTTGCTGAAAACACCGAAAGATGGCCAGGGCCACGTGGAAGTGTTCGACACGCCGTTTTACCAGCGTTTCCGCCTGTGGGTGGAGTGGTGCGTGAATCACAGGTGGGTCACCATCCTGGTCACCCTGCTGGCTTTTGTGGGCGGTGGCTATTCATTCAAGTTCATCGAACAGCAGTTCTTTCCGGATTCCAACCGACTGGAAATCATGGTGAACCTGTGGTTGCCTGAAGGCACCGCATTCCAGGAAACCGAGAAACAGGCCGTCAGGCTTGAACAATGGTTGGCCCAGCAACCCGAAGTACAGGGTTATGCCAGTTTTGTCGGGGATGGCGCGCCGCGTTTCTACCTGTCGCTGGACCAGAAATTCGTACAGAGCAACCTGGCCGAGTTGATCGTTACGCCAAAATCCCTTGAAGACCGGGAAGTGCTGCGCAAAAAGATGAAGGAACATCTTGAAAGCAGTTTCCCCGATGTGCGGCCGCGCATTACCTTGCTGCCCAATGGGCCACCCGTGACTTACCCGGTGCAGTTCGTGGTGCAGGGTCCTGACCCCCGCGTGGTGCGTGCTGTTGCAGATGAAGTGAAAAAAGCAGTTGCCTCAAGTGAGTACACCCGTGGTACGCATGACAACTGGAATGAAAACATCAAGGTCATGAAGGTGGAAGTGGACCAGGCCCGGGCCCGCGCCCTGGGTGTCAGCAGCCAGAGCATTGCTGAATCGTCCAATGTGATTCTGTCAGGCACACCGATTGGCCAGTATCGTGAAAACAACCGCCTGATCGACATCGTATTCCGCAATCCGGAAAGTGAGCGCGACACCCTGGCTGAATTGATGAATGCCAACGTACCCACGGCCACCGGTGCCTATGTGCCGCTATCCCAGGTGGGCAAGGTCACCATGGCATTTGAACCCGGCGTGATCTGGCGTGAAAATGGCGAATTCGCCATCACGGTAAAAGCTGATGTTGTGTCTGGTATTCAGGGCACCACAGTGGCCCTGGCGATGGACAAGGCACTGCAGCCACTTCGTGAAAAGCTGCCCCTGGGTGTCAGCGTTAACCTGGATGGGCTGGCCGCAGATTCCGGCAAGGCACAGGAGTCCATTCTGGTGAACGTGCCCCTGATGCTGTTCCTGGTGCTCACCCTGCTGATGCTTCAGCTGAAAAGCTTCGGCAAAACCCTGTTGGTCTACTTCACCGGCCCGCTGGGAATCATCGGGGCTGCACTGGCGTTGATCATCACAGCCCGGCCATTTGGTTTTGTGGCGCAACTGGGTGTGATTGCCCTGTTCGGAATGATCATCCGCAACTCGGTCATCCTGGTGGACCAGATCGAGCAGGACAGGGCCGCCGGTGTAGATCCGTTTGAAGCGGTCATCGGCTCCACCATCCGGCGTTCACGGCCAATCCTTCTGACTGCAGCTGCGGCAGTGCTGGCCATGATTCCCCTGATGCGCTCACAATTCTGGGGACCCATGGCAGTGGCCATCATGGGCGGCCTGATCGTGGCCACCCTGCTGACCCTGTTCTTCCTGCCAGCCCTCTATGCCGCGGCCTATCGAATCCGGAAAGGAGGATAGTGGGGCAGGGCGCTAGCGCCTGAACACCTGCGTGGTCCAGGAAATGCTGAATTTCTTGAATGGCGTGATGATCTTTTCCTCGGTCAGCAATTTGCAGCCACTGGCCTTGTGAATATGCCATTCGGCCACCCGCATGCGGAACAGGGCGCGCAGTGGCCTTGCAAACAGGCGCTGCTCTGTCGGCATGGCTTTCCAGGCTGCGTTGGCCGATTCAACCAGCCCATCGCAGGTGGCCTGAAACATTCTCTGGCTGGCTTCTGAATGTTCCCGCCTTTTCACCTGTTCAGCAGTAATGTTGTGTTCACGAAGCAGATTGATCGGCAGAGGTTGAAAACCCTGGTCCAGGTACTTCGCCAGCCGCAGAACCTGGCACAGCTGCGTGGCCCGCGTCCAGAACTGCAGCATGGAATCCAGGTTGCCAGCATTTTCCATTCTAGCCTCAACAAGGGGGCCCCAAGGTGCAATCTGCGCCCGTACATCTGCTTCCCAATCTGCCATGCTGTTAAAGCGTTTCGGCTCGCAGCCACTGGCCACGGTGTTGATCAGCCCAGGCCAGTGATCTACCGGAATTTTGCCCAATACCGGGCGGGAAATCGCGATGATCACCGGGTGGGCGTTGGTTTGCCCCTCCACTTGCACCAATGCGTTTTTCCACCAACCCAGCTTCACCTGGGTTAGGCCCGCTTCAAGTTGTTTCAGGCAGGCCTGCCTCAGTTCATGATTCAGTGTGAAGCAACCCAGCCAGAAAGCCTTTAGTTCCTCCGTCTGGAACAAAGTGGCATAGTGCAGCGAGGCGGTTTCACCGCCTACTTTTTCCTGGCAGTAGGCAAGCGGGTTTTCAAGGGAAACAGTCATCAATGTGGCCAAAAGGTGCAATGCGGACAATAATCACCATTGTAAGGGCTTCCGGCCTGAAATCAGGCTATACTGCTGCCCTGCCTGCGGATGTGGCGAAATTGGTAGACGCACCAGATTTAGGTTCTGGCGTAGCAATACGTGAAGGTTCGAGTCCTTTCATCCGCACCACCCTCTGAAAGCCCTGTTTGTATTGTTTTCCGGTCGGTCCAGTTTTGCCGGACCCACGCCAAACCACCCCCATACTTGTGTAAGATATCGGCAACTGAAGCGCCATCAGCCGTGCATCCGGATAACGGCCTCTCACCCATTAACCAGCCTTGGCAAACGCCCGGGTCAAACTGTTCAAGAGTTCGAAATGACAGAAACAACCACCACTGCAAGCCCTCTCGAGAAAACAATTTCCTTGAAGCTTTCAGTTGAAAAAATCAATGCGGAAGTGGAAAAGCGCCTGAAAAAAGTGGCCCGCACCGCCCGCATGCCTGGTTTCCGCCCTGGCAAGGTCCCCATGAAAATGGTGGTCCAGAACTATGGTCCACAGGTTCATTCCGAAGTGCTGAATGATGAAATCGGCCGCACTTTCAGTGAGGAAGTGCAGAAACAGGAACTTCGCGTGGCCGGCCAGCCGCGCATTGAGGCAGCCAAGGGTGCGCCTGATGATTCATTCGAGTTCAACGCAATTTTCGAAGTGTTCCCCGAAGTGAAGTTTGGTGACTTCGCCAGCCTGGAGATCGAAAAGACGGTGGTTGACGTATCCGATGCGGAAGTGGACAAAACCATTGAAATCCTGCGCAAGCAGCGCTCCACCTTTGTGGAAGTGGACCGTGGTTCACAGGATGAAGACAAGGTCACCCTTGACTTCGTTGGCAAGATTGATGACGTGGCTTTTGATGGCGGCACAGCCCAGGACTTCTCTTTCGTGATTGGCAAGGGCCAGATGCTGCCAGAGTTTGAAGCGGCCGCCAAAGGCATGAAGAAAGGTGAGGACAAGACCTTCGACTTGGCGTTTCCTGCGGATTACCATGGCAAGGATGTGGCT
>DASUDJ010000322.1:0-3599 GCA_036275635.1 Limnobacter sp.
GGGACTATGACGGCGTGAACGAGTTTGTGACGTTTGACCTGAACGGCAAGCGTGTTGGCGCCAAGGCCGACCGCAACGGCTTCATGTACATCAATGATGCTGCAACCGGCAAGCTGGAAAATGCCTTCCCATTCGTGAAGAAAATCACATGGGCCAAGGGCATCGACATGAAGACTGGCCGTCCAATCTATGACCCAGCCAATCGTCCTGGCGACCCCACTGCCAAGGATGGCAAGAAAGGTGAAGTTGTATTCTCCGCACCTTCCTTCCTGGGCGGCAAGAACCAGCAGCCAATGGCTTACAGCCCTGACACAGGCCTGTTCTATGTTCCAGCCAACGAGTGGGGCATGGAAATCTGGAACGAGCCAATCAGCTACAAGAAAGGCGCTGCTTACCTGGGCGCAGGTTTCACCATCAAGACACTGCCAGGCTTTGACTACATCGGTGCACTGCGCGCGATGAACCCCAAGACCGGCAAGATCGAGTGGGAAATCACCAACAACGCACCTCTGTGGGGTGGCGTGCTGACCACCGGCGGTAACCTGGTGTTCTGGGGTACTCCAGAAGGCTACCTGAAGGCAGCTGATGCCAAGACAGGCAAGGAAGTATGGAAGTTCCAGACTGGTTCTGGCGTGGTAGCACCTCCCGTAACCTGGAAGGGCAAGGATGGCCAGCAGTACGTGGCTGTAGTGTCCGGCTGGGGTGGTGCAGTTCCCCTGTGGGGCGGAGACGTGGCCAGCAAGGTGAACTACCTTGAGCAGGGCGGTTCCGTCTGGGTATTCAAGCTGCAGAAGTAATCAGCTTGTGAAGTAACACCGGGCTGCCCCGTGTGGGGTGGCCCGGTGGGTAGTAGAGCGTTTTAGAAGTGTTGTCATTTTCACCCCCAAGTTTTCTGCCTGCTCCGCAGGAAACTTAATGACGCAGACGGTTTGATCAAATTGCTCCTTGGGACCTTTTTACGGCTTCAAGTGAAGTAGTAAAAAGTTGTAGTGGTTTGAAAAGTCTCCTAAACGAATGCGTCTTTTCTGCCCGGCCTTGAGCCGGGCATTTTTTCGTCTGTAGTTTTCAGAATTTGTAGGAAACCTGGCCCGAGAGGATGAACGCATCACCCTCTGTGGTTCCAACCACGCGGCTTGGACCAGTGGCGGTCGGTTCAGTGCTGTCTACCCTGGCCTTGTCAGGCATGACGTACTGGAAGCCCACATCAAGGGTGGTGGCCTTGTCGATCTTGTACTGTGAACCCAGGGCCAGGGTAATCCTGTCTTCGTCAGGCAGGCGGACTTTGCGGCGCTCATCTGGCACGGGTGTAATGTCATAAGCCACGCCAGCCTTCAGGTTGATGGTGTCGCTGTACTTGTAGATTCCACCCACGGCAAAACGCCAGCTGTTTTTCCACTCGTAATCCTGGACCGGGATGGGTGCTGCACCTGCGCCTGCATTCACACGGTCGAACTGAAGCTTCTGAATTGTGCTCCATTCAGTCCAGGTTGCATCTGCAAGCAATTGCCATTCGGAGTTCAACTCGGTAACGGAGGAAATCGAAAGCGAAGCGGGTAGCCTGATTTTTGAAGCCAGGTCACTGTTCTGGGTTGCTGCTGCTGGACCGGTAAAGGTGACATTGCCTTCAAGATCATGTTCGATGGCAGACCGATAGGCCACACCCAGCCGAGTGGATGGGGTGATCTGGCCCATGACACCCAGGTTGAACCCGTATCCCCAGCCATCACCGGCAATGGTGGTCAGTGATTCCGCACCCAGACCAACAACACTGGCCGCACTGAGCTTTGCATCCAGTTTCTGGGCTGAAACACCAGCGCCAACTGACCATGCATCATTGAACTGGTAAGAGACGGAAGGATTGATGTTCAGTGATTTGATGTCAGAAGTAACACCCTGGAAACGACCAACCCAGTTTGGCTGAAAGTCGGTTTTCAAGCCAAAGGGCGTCGCAACCGACAAGCCCAGGTTGATTCGTTCATTGAAAGGAATCACCAGGTGAAAGTTGGGAACATAACCTTCATCCCCAAAATCTCCTGCACGACTTCCGGCAGGTGCGCCCGGGGGTGGGGTGCTGCCTTCATCCCTGAACTCGCCGTTCAGGTCAATGTAGTGTGCACCCATGACCACCTGGCGCTGCTTCAGGCGGGCCATGCTGGCAGGGTTGAACCATGCTGCACTGGCATCCTCACCGATGGCCGCCTTGCCTGCGTAGGCCACGCCAGCACCACTTGCATTCTGTTCATTCAATGCAAAGCCGCCCGCTTGTGTAACACCTGCAAGTCCAAGACCGATGGAGGCCAGTGCAAGCCTGATTGTTTTATGTTTGAAAGGGGTTTTGTTCATGTCGTCCTCAAGAGTGTTGTTGGAAAATGAATTCCTCTCTTGAGAATTGTAAGTAAAACTACATCATAACGGGTGAGTCAGATTTAGAATGAATACCTAAAAATATTCTCTTTGTATAGTAAATTACTGATTCAGGGGGATGGAGGCGCCACTCCGGGAGAATTTCCAGCCTGCCACTGTCAGTATGAGGACTGTGGACACAAGCAGAATTGCTACGCTAGTCAGCATGTTGAACTCTGCATGGCTGTTGAAGGCGTGGCGCAGCAGGTCCACGCAGTAGGAAAACGGGTTCAGAAGCGCCGCGCTGCGGGCCAGTGCCGGCATGGGTTCAACCGGGTACAGTGCACCGCTGAAAAAGAACACCGGAAATATCACGAAGTTCATCATGACTGCGAAACCGTCTATTGTTTTGGCAAAGGTTCCGCACAACACGCCCAGGGCTGCGCAAGCCAGGGCAGCCAGTATTGAAGCGCCCAATAGCATGGGAATGTGTGGAATGTGGGTACGGCCAAGCCAGGGCAGGACAGTCTGAAGATCGAGCCCGAACTCCAGACACAGCAGATAGACCCCTTCAAGCAGCAAAAGCAGCAGCAGCAACAGGCCCACCTGCACCAGCGCAGCCATGGCTGCCCCCAGTGTTTTTGCAATCAGCACATGGCAGGTATTGACAGGTGCAGTCACCAGCAGGCGCATGGTTCCCGCATCCTTGTCCAGTGCAATGCTCAAGCCCCCCACCATGCCACCAAACAGCAGCGTCATGCCGACGATGCCGGGCAGCAGGCGGCTGGTGTAATCCTCGCCGGCAAGTGCCTGCATGCCCCCACCGATGATCCAGAGCCACAGCAGGGGCCTGACCATGGCCGCAGCCAGGCGGTCCCGCTGCTTCATCAGTTTTCGGGTTTCCCGGCCAATGACAGCCCGGTAAAAATTGAACAGCAGCATCACGGTCGGTGTCCCTGCAGTTTCCATACAAACCAATCAGCCAGCGTGGCAGTCCGGGTGCTGGTGTAACTTTGGTCTGGCAGTTCATCCAGCGCCTGTGCGGGTGTGCCCACCCAGCTCAGTGCTCCCCTGTCCAGAAAGCCTACCCGGTCGCAGGCACTGGCTTCATCCATCAGATGTGTCGCAACGAGTATGGTGGTGTGTTCCTGTTCCTGCAGTCTTTTCAGCGCAGCCCATACCCGGTTTTTGGATGGTACATCCAGCGCGGTGGTGGGTTCATCCAGTATCAGGATGGCTGGCCTGTGAATCATGGC
>DASUDJ010000323.1:0-3148 GCA_036275635.1 Limnobacter sp.
AGGACAAGCTGGCGCCCGGGCAGATGGAAATGATGAAGCGCTACCCCACCTACAAGATCAATGTCTACCCAACCCAGCGTACCGCCGCATACCGTGCGGATGTGTACAAATTTGCCAAAGAGGAAGCGGCTGGCATCAAGCTGGCTGAAGGTGGCAACGGTATTCTGAACCTGAAAAAGTCAAACGTTCCCTTCCCGATTCCAACAGATGGCATCCAGGTGATCTGGAACCACCTGATGCGTGACCTGGGTGGCTCCATTACCCGTCATTCGGCTGACTTTCCCGTGCAGACCAATGGCAGCTACACAGTGGGCAAGCGCACGGAAACCATTTCCTATGCTGCTTTCATGGCTGACCCGGAACCCAACCGTATTTTCTATTACCTGAATCAGACCACAGCCCCAGCCAATGCAGCCGGTGAGGTAGCCCTGGTGCATGAGCCTTTGAACCAGGTGCAGGAGCCTCGCCTGGCGTGGCAGTACAACCCTGGCCAGCGCCGGGTGATTCGTGCGCCTGAGCTGGCCTATGATTCTCCAGGTATTGGTGCTGACGGTCTGCGGACCAACGACGACTTCAACGGTTTCAACGGTTCACCCGACCGCTACAACTGGAAGCTGGTTGGCAAGAGAGAAATGTACGTGGCCTACAACAACTACAAGTTGACCAGCAAGGCCTTGAAGTACAGCGACATCATCAAGCCGAACCATGTGAATCCAGACCATCTGCGCTATGAGTTGCACCGCGTTTGGGTAGTTGAAGCCACATTGAAACCGGGTGCACGTCACATTTATTCCAAGCGCGTGTTCTTCATTGATGAAGACTCCTGGTCCGTGTTGCATGCCGACCAGTACGACGCTCGCGGTGGATTGTGGCGTGTTCGCGAGGTGTATGGCGTGCAGTTGTATGATGCGCCAGCCTTTGGCCCAGCTGGTGAAGTGATCTATGACCTGCAGGCTCGTCGCTACCTGGTGAATGCACTGACCAATGAAGAGAAGCCAGTTGAATTCGGCAAGAAGTTCAGCAATGCCGACTTCTCGACTGCTGCCCTGCGCCGCATGGGCCGCTGATTGTTGCAGGTGAGTGGTCAGCTGGTGCTGGTTTGCACCGGTTGGCCATTACCACAGGTTTTCATTCAACCCAGGGAAAAGTTTTCTCTGGGTTTTTTCAAGTTGGAGATGGCATGAACAAGCCGTTTTTGCGTGCAGCATTCCTGGCCGTGGGTGTGTGCGCAAGTCAAGTCAGTTATGCATTCAAGGACCCGTTGGATTTGCCTGCCATCCAGGCACCGAAGGCTGCAAAGGCTTTGTCACTGAATGTGACGGCACGGGGCAGCAATGTGTTGGTGGTGGGTGAGCGTGGGATTGTCCTGAAACGTGACTTTGCTGCTGCAGATTCAGCCCAGGGTACAAAGGACAAGGAAGGACGGGTATGGACACAGGCGAAAGTGCCCGTGTCGGTGAACCTGACCGGTGTGAAGTTCGTGACGGACTCGCTGGTGTTTGTGGTGGGGCATGATGGCGTGGTGCTGAAATCCACGGATGCAGGTGCTTCATGGACCAAGGTGTTTGATGGCGTGAAAGCCAACGAACAGGTGGTGTCTGCAGCCAAAAAGAAAATGGATGATATCCAGCGCCGTTTTGATGCAGCCAGCCCGGCCGAGCAGGACAAGATGAATGCCGCACTTGAGGCAGCCACTTTTGCATTCGAGGACGCCGAAGCGGGTGCCCGCTTCGGGCCTGCACGCCCCATGCTGGATGTTTGGTTCAAGGATGCCAACACAGGTTGGGTGGTTGGCAGCTACGGCCAGATATTCGAAACCCGCGATGGCGGTGGCAATTGGACATTGATTGCCGACCGCCTGGACAATCCGGATTTTCGCCACTACAACGGCTTGTATGGAGATGAAACAGGCTTGCTGCTGATCGCGGGCGAGGCCGGTCGCATTTACATCTCTAAAGATTTTGGTGCCACCTGGACTCGTTCAGACACAGGCTACAACGGCCATTTCTACGGTACTGCAGTCACCCGCAATGAACAGGGACAACCCACGATTTTTGCGTATGGCTTCGGTGGAAACGTATATCGCCTGGGTGCAGGTGCAAGCGATTGGTGGCAGGTGAAAAGCCCCAGCAGGGAAAGTTTTGTGCAGGGCCTGACACTGGGAAAAACCGTGCTGTTTGTGGACCAGAAAGGTCGACTGGTGAGCACGGATGAAACAGGCACGGTCCTGAAAATGGTGAGTTCAGCAGAAGGCAAGCCCGTGACCGGCATGGCCCTGGTGAACAACACGGTGATCATGAGTGGCCAGGATGGCCCCAGAACACTCGCACTGCCCAAATAAGCGGAAGAGACAACATGAGTAAACAAGAAGAATCAGGAAAGGTGGAAAGGTTTTTCGAAAACCTGCTGTTCGGGCACAGGAAGCTGGTGATTGCCCTGTTCGCCCTGCTGTCGGTGTTTTTTGCCTATCACGCAACCCAATTGCGGCCAGACGCATCATTCCAGAAAATGGTGCCTGTGACCCATCCCTTCATTGCCAATTACCTGAAGTATGAGAACGAACTTCGGCCGCTGGGCAATGTGTTGAGAATCGCGGTTCACAACAAGAACGGCACCATCTACGATGCCGAGTTTCTGGAAAAGCTGCGCCAGATCACTGACGAGGTGTTCTACATTCCCGGGGTGGACCGAGGCAACCTGAGTTCCATCTGGACGCCAAACGTGATGTGGCGGCAAGTGACGGAAGAAGGCCTGCGCATGGGTCCGGTGATTGGTCAGGGCTTTGCGGGCACGCCAGAGCAGATTGAAGCGGTGAAGGCCAACGTGGAACGCTCCGGACGGATCGGTTCACTGGTGTCGAATGACCAACGTTCCGCGATCATCCTGGCCCCATTGCTTGAAGTGGACCCAGACACTGGCGAAAAGCTGAGTTATGGCAAGCTCTCGGCGCAAGTGGAAGAGCTGGTGCGTCAAAAGTATCAGAGCGACAGTATCGATATTCACATCACCGGCTTCGCAAAACTGGTGGGCGACCTGATTGATGGTTCGAAAGACATTGCCGGCTTTTTTGCAATCACTTTCATCCTGACAGTTATCTTGCTGTTCTGGTATTCCCGCTGCTGGAAGAGCACGGCCGCTACAATTTTCT
>DASUDJ010000324.1:0-4785 GCA_036275635.1 Limnobacter sp.
CGACGGCTTTGGCCAGTGGGACCCGAAAAGCCAGCGCCCCGAACTCTGGGACCTGTACAACACCCGCGTACACCCCGGTGAGCACATGCGCGTGTTCCCGATTTCCAACTGGACCGAGCTGGACGTGTGGCAATACATCGAGCGTGAAAAGCTGGAACTGCCCAGCATCTACTATGCGCATGAACGCGAAATCATCGAGCGCAACGGCCTGCTGGTGCCAGTCACCGAAATGACACAGCCCAAGGCTGGCGAAGAAGTCACAACACGTGTTGTGCGTTTCCGCACAGTGGGTGACATCACCTGCACCTGCCCAGTGGCCAGCACAGCCGCCACACCGGCCGAGATCATTGCTGAAACAGCAGTCACCGACATCACCGAGCGTGGTGCAACCCGCATGGACGATCAGACCTCCGAGGCCTCCATGGAGCGCCGCAAGAAAGAAGGTTATTTCTGATCCAACGGCCCACCAAAACCACGCGCGAAACAAACACCGAGATGAACAACATGAATGCAATCAACGAAGCCCTGAAACTGAGCACCCAGGAAAATGGCGTGCTGCGCTTCATCACCGCCGGTTCCGTGGATGACGGTAAATCCACCCTGATCGGTCGCCTGCTGTTCGACAGCAAGGGTATTTTTGCCGACCAGCTGGCCGCCATTTCCAAGGCCAAGAACAAGCGCACCGCAGGCGACACCATCGACTTTTCCCTGCTGACCGACGGCCTGGAAGCAGAGCGCGAGCAAGGCATCACGATTGATGTGGCCTACCGCTATTTCGCCACACCTGCCCGCAAGTTCATCGTGGCTGACACACCGGGCCATGAGCAGTACACCCGCAACATGGTGACTGGCGCCTCCACCGCCGACGTGGCGATTGTACTGGTCGACATCACCCGCGTTACTTTCGAGGAAAGCGCGGAAGGCCTGAAAGCCACCCTGCTGGCGCAGACCAAGCGCCACAGCGCAATCGCCGGCAAGCTGGGCATTCCCGCCATCCTGTTTGCAGTTAACAAGATGGACCTGGTGGATTTCGACCAGGCCAAGTTCATTGCCACCGAAAAAGCCGTGCGTGAACTGGCGGCCACAGTGGGTGTTGCAGAAGCGCTGGTGCTGCCAATTTCAGCACTCACTGGCGACAACGTAGTGACTGCCAGCAGCAAGACCCCCTGGTACACCGGCCAGCCCCTGCTGCCCATCCTGGAAAACATTCCAAGCCGTGCAGACCGTGCAGAAGCCGCCCACAAGGTGGGTTTCCGCTTCCCGGTGCAGCTGGTGGCCCGTCATGATGGCCACAAGGCCGACGATTTCCGCGGCTACATGGGCCGTGTAGAAGGCGGCAGCGTGAAGGTGGGCGATTCCGTGGTGATTCACCCGTCTGGCCAAACCGCCGTGGTCTCCCGCATCGTGTTCCTGAATGAAGAACTGCCTGAGGCCCACCTGGGCCAATGTGTCACCCTGGTACTGGACCGGGATGTGGATGTGTCACGCGGCGACCAGATTGTGAGCGCTGATGACACTGCCAGCCATGCGCCGGTGAAGGCACTGACAGCCGACATCTGCTGGCTGGACAATGAACCCCTGAACCCGGCCCGCAAGTACTGGATCAAGCAGACCACCCGCCAAACCCAGGCGAAAATCAAATCAGTGAACCAGGTACTGGATATTCACACTTTGATGCATGGCGAAAGCACCAAAACAGTGCAAATGAATGACATTGCGCAGATCGAACTGGTGCTGGCCCAGCCCCTGGTGGCTGATTTGTACACGGAATGCCGCGCAACCGGCAGTTTTATCCTGATTGACAGCGCCACCAACCAGACTGTGGCGGCTGGCATGATCGTTGCAAAGAACTAAGCAACGACCCTCACCCGGTTGTTGGTTGCTTGTTCTTAAATAGGGACTTTTGAGATGGGACGCGTTGCATTGATTGGAGCAGGACCTGGAGCGGAGGACTTGATCACCGTTCGTGGATTGCGCCTGTTGATGCAGGCAGACTGCGTGTTTCACGATGCGCTGGTCAGTCCCTCTCTTCTTTCTGAAGCCCACCCCAATGCAAAACTGGTCGCAGTCGGCAAACGCTGCGGCAAGAAATCCACGGCCCAGCATTTCATCAACAAGCAGTTGGTGGAAGCAGCAGGCCAATACAAACTGGTGGTGCGCCTGAAAGGCGGCGACCCCATGGTGTTTGGCCGTGCAGATGAAGAAATTACTGCGCTGAAAGAAGCCGGCCATGATGTGGAAGTGGTGCCCGGCGTCACCGCCGCACTGGCTGCTGCCAGCAGCCTGCAGGCCTCCCTCACCCTGCGTGGCATTGCCCGCAGCCTGACACTCACTACCCCTTCAGTGGGTGCTGATGAGGTGCCCAGCACTGAGCTGTTCACCGGCACTGAAAACGACACCGTGGCCGTGTACATGGGCCTGCGCCAGGCTGGACCATGGGCTGCAGCACTGCTTGAAAAAGGCCGCAACCCGGCCACACCAGTTGTTCTTTGTGAAAGTGTGTCCCTGCCAGCCGAAAAGTTTACGCCGCTGAATCTTCAACAGCTGCCATTGTTCTCTGCAGACCAACTGACCGACGGCCCATGCCTGATCCTGATCGGGCAGGCCTTGGCAAAGGCCTGCGCTGAACTGTGTGAGCAGGCTCAAAACCACTGGCATGAATTCCACTTGCAGACTCAAGGTCATCCGAAAGTAGCCTGAACGAAGTCCGTATCACAGTTACTCAATTCTCTTGCGTGACTGTAAACCGGATTTCAAATGCCTTTGTCCACACCAGCAGGTTCTGCTGCCCAATCTTCTGTAGAGCCGTTCCATTCACCCTATCGAACCGAAGCCTCCTTCAAGCAGTTTTCCACCTTCCTGAACCGGAAAATCACGCTGAACAGCCGCTCTCCCAACCAGTTCGCCAGGTTCTCACCGCTTGATATCCTGAAGCAACTGGATGTGTCGCAGGCCTACCTGAAGGGATCATCCGTACATCACTGGAAAGATGATCAACCGCCTTCCGACATTGATTTCCAGATTTGCAGCGACCAGCCGGACAAAGGGCCACAGGTGGTTGAAAAACTGCTGGATTTTCTGGAGACCACATCTGGCAAGGGCTCGATCGCAAGGCCCGGGTTTCGTGAAAAGCAATGGTTCAACAAGGTTGTTCATGATCAGCACGGGGCATGGAACCGAACACTGCTCAGTCTTGGATTTCCGGGTCCCAGGGCAAGCACTGTGGATCTGAACATCACAAATCGGCCGCACCTGTCCTACGACACCATTCATGCATCAAAAGCCATTTTCGTGGACTGGGCCAACAGGAAAACAGCCGTGGTGGATTGCTGGCATCCTGCCCTTGTTCAGTGGATGCAACAGGCCAGGTTGCTGTGGTTCAATCCGGACATTGATGAAGGCCTTGGTCGCCTGAGCTACCGGCTCAGCAAGTCGCCGGACATGCAATTGCTTCAGCCGGAAATTACAGAGCATTTTTTCAGGCAGGCCAGCACGGTCAGCACTGGAAAAGTCTTCATGCGCGTGCTGCTGGGTGAGTACAGGAACTCCAGCCTCCTTCTCGAGGAGCAGGCTGGCATGTGGAAGGCAGTCCTGGATATTGCGGCCTCCGGCAGCAGTCGCCAGCACCAGGGCCTGCTGACCGACATGCTTGCATGGTCCAGGTTCAACAAGGTGGAACAACTTCAGCAGGCGCTTCTGCAGGGCAACATGCGGGAGACCGTCATTCAGCGGCTAAAACAGGGGGCGCAGGTCGGAGCTGACTTCAAGGAGTCACTGCGCCATGTGCTGCAGGCGGACACCTGCTTCAAGGCGCACCTGGAACCCTTGCTTGGCAAGGCCCTGGGTGCCCGGTTGATGTCGCCAGAGACACTGTTCAACCTCCTTGATCAATGGGAGCACCTGCAGGGCATACCCGAGAATGAAATGCAGAGTGTGTTCATGGAGTACCTGAGACACTGGAGCGGCCACGGGGAACCCGGGTTGCGACAACGCTGCAAGAACATGCTGGGTTGGCTGGAGGGAGATGAAACAAGTTCACTGAACTTCTGGATGGACAGGATACCTGCGCGATCCTACGGCAGCCCGGCAGACCGATTAAGTGGCCCGGTCGTGGAGGCTGCCCTGCAACTGATCAAGTCAGGGGGTTTTGATGCGTTCATCCAGGCCCTGCCTGTCATTGAGAACCTGCGGCTGAAAGAAGACCAGTTGTACTCAATCATCGACCAGTTGATGGAGCACACCGCCCCATCTCCGGCTCTGGAACATCAGCCGAACAAAAGCGTCAGCCGGGAGTTTTTTGAACTGCTCACAAGGCACCTGCCCAGGCTTGTGCGAGCAGAAGTCCCAATCGCTGAAAGCAACGCGGTCCTGAAAGACTGCCTCTCCTTCTCTCGCCGGGTGCATACGGAAAAGGCGCCAGCCCTGATACGAAGCCTGGTCAGCACCAAGGGCAACACCACCCACATTGAACTGGAGGATGTTTCACTCGCGATTTCAAATATGGATGAGAGCATGAGGCTGGAACAGGCGCAGCGGCAGTTGCTTCTGACACCTCATTGCATCAAGCTCGGCACCCAGGACAAGGTGGGTAGCCCCCGCGAGGTCAAGATCAACTGGCACGATGGCACCGTGTTCACCGGCATGATGCAAACAGACAAAAGCCAAACCTGCACCGGAAAGCTGGAGGCCAATCAACAGGCACCTGTGCCCGAGGACCTGAAGGGCCTGATTGAGGTTGGGCGCATTCTTGGTCTCAGCAAGTGGCCAGAACTGGACTTCAGGCAG
>DASUDJ010000325.1:0-4586 GCA_036275635.1 Limnobacter sp.
CCGTCTGTATTCAGTTCACGCCACATCAGGCCCTGCATCACACCGGCAATCCACATGGCAGCGATGTACAGCACGATGCCGATGGTGCTCAGCCAGAAGTGCAACTCGATTGCAGTCTTGCTGTGCATTTCAGCCTTGCCGAACAGGCGGGGCATCAGGTAATACAGCGAACCCATGGAGATCAGACCCACCCAGCCCAGTGCGCCGCTGTGTACATGGCCGATGGTCCAGTCGGTGTAGTGGCTCAGTGCATTCACTGTCTTGATGGACATCATTGGGCCTTCGAATGTGCTCATGCCGTAGAAGCTGAGCGACACGATCAGGAAGCGCAGGATGGGGTCATCACGCAGCTTGTGCCAGGCACCGCTCAGGGTCATGATGCCGTTGATCATGCCGCCCCAGCTGGGCGCCAGCAGGATCAGCGAGAACACCATGCCGACAGACTGTGTCCAGTCAGGCAGCGCGGTGTAATGAAGATGGTGGGGGCCTGCCCACATGTAAGTGAAAATCAGCGCCCAGAAGTGCACGATGGAAAGCCTGTAGGAATACACGGGCCTGCCCACCTGCTTCGGAATGAAGTAATACATCATGCCGAGGAAACCTGCAGTCAGGAAAAAGCCCACCGCATTGTGGCCGTACCACCACTGCACCATCGCATCCTGCACACCGGCATACACGGAATAACTTTTCATCCAGTCGGCAGGAATGGCTGCGCTGTTCACCACGTGCAGCAGGGCCACGGCAATGATGAATGCGCCGTAGAACCAGTTGGCTACATAGATGTGGCTGACCTTTCGAATGGCCAGTGTGCCGAAGAAAACAGCTGTGTAAGCCAGCCAGGTGAGTGTGATCAGGATATCAATTGGCCATTCCAGTTCCGCATATTCCTTGCCCTGCGTGAAGCCCAGCGGCAGTGAAATGGCGGCAGCCACGATCACCAGTTGCCAACCCCAGAAATGGAATGCTGCCAGCTTGTCGGAAATCAGCCGGACATTACAGGTGCGCTGAACCACGTAATAGGATGTAGCAAACAGTGCGCAGCCACCGAAAGCAAATATCACTGCATTGGTATGCAGCGGGCGCAGACGGCCATAGCTGAGCCATTCAATGCCCTGCCCCAGTTCAGGCCAGGCCAGCTGCGCTGCAATCCAGCAGCCCACGGCCATACCGACCACGCCCCACACGATTGCAGCAATCGAAAACTGCCTGACAACCTTGTAGTTGTAAAACTCGTTTTGAAGTTGATGGGCCACGAAAGCCTCCGAAGGAAAAGAAAGAATCTGAGCCTTCAGTGTGCTGGAGTGGCTTGCAAGCCGCCTTGATCTAAATCAAGAGTGCGTGTTTCCGCCAGGCGCTTATTGCGGTGTTTCTGAAGAAGAGTTTTTTACTGCGGAATGCTGTTGTGGAGTTGGCCCATCATTGTCATCAATGATGACCTGTCCATGCTTTGAAGTCGCTTCAAACTGGCCGGTGTTCACTGCCCAGAACAACACGATGCCGATTGCAGCAACCAGCACAAGGCTAAGTGGAATGAGAAGAAAGAGAATGTCCATCAGTACTCGATCAATCCGCTTGAAGGTTGTGCCGTGCTTTTACACGCAGCGCATTCGCGAACACCACCAGGCTGCTGAGGCCCATGCCCACGGAGGCCATCCAGGGAGTCAGCAGACCGGCTGCCGCAAATGGCACCGCGATGCAATTGTAGGCCAGCGCCCACCACAGGTTCTGCCTGCCGATTTTCTCAACAAGCTGTGCCGTGTTGAATGCGGCCAGCAAACCAGCAAGCCCTGGTTTCATCAACAGGAAATCTGCCTGGCCTGCACTCAGTGTGGATGCACCGGCTGCTGCAAACGACACATCAGCCTGTGCAAATGCACCACTGTCATTCAAACCGTCGCCTACCATGGCCACAGCCTTCTTCTCATGCTGGCGGGAAGCGATCCAGCGTGTTTTTTCTTCTGGCTGCATGCCGCCCTGGCGGGAATTGAATTGCAAGGCAGGTGCCCATTGCTGCACGGCACCGAGGTTGTCGCCAGACAGCATATGAAGTTCCAGGCCCAGTTTTCTCAGCGAATCGAATTGAATTCTCAGTGCATGGTCTGCCTGAAACACAACCGAGAACAGCAGGGCCTGCGGGGAAGCTGGTTTCTGGTCAACCGTGCAACTGGCAAAGGCATGACTTGAAAAGCCCTGCACAGAAGAAATGCCGCAGTGGGCAGCATTGCCCAGGCGCAATTCAACCCGTTGCATGCCGTTCATGAAAATTCCCACGAGGCCGGCACCCGGCACTTCCTGAAAATTCAACCAGTCGACTGGCCTCGCCTGTGCTTGCAGCCTGTTGAAAAGATGGCCTGCCACCGCCCTTGAAACCGGGTGGGCAGATTTTCTTGCCAGCATGCACAGTGCATTCAATATTTCAGGCTCGCAGATTTCCGGCAAACCTGAAATATTCTGTTGGAAAACAGGATGAATTCCCGGTTTGGTCAAGGTGCCAGTTTTATCAAGCGCCAGCACCTGGATGCGGTTGAGAGTATCCAATGCCTGCGGATTGCGAACAAGCACACCTGCTTCAGCCAGGCTGCGAACACCAAAGAGGCGAACCAATGGCAAGGCCAGGGCCAGGGCGCACGGGCAGGTCACAATCAGGACTGCCACTGTTGCGCTTGCAGCCCTGTCAGGTTGCATCTTGAGCAGGGCCCAGTAAATTGCAGTCAGGGCAGCACACAGCAGTACACCCAGCACGAACCAGGGCAGCAACTTGTCAACCTTGTCCTGGTGGATGGGTTTTGCAGCCAATGACTGCAAAAGAAGCTGACCCAGGCTTAACAGGCTGTCATCCTTCGCCTGTTGCAGGTAACGCAGTACTGCATGGTCAGTCAGGATTTTTGAACCAGCCTGGATGAGGTCGCCCTGTTTTTTCAACACAGGATCAACCTCACCCGTCCGCATGGCTTCATCCACCCACACCGTAGATTCTTCGCGCACAACTTCCGAGTCCACAGGCACCGCCTGTGATTTCACCAATCTGTAAACCTGGCCAACCCGCAGCTGGGCTACCGGCAAGCTTGTCCAACCATCGCCCTCCGGAACCTCTACCTGCAGCGGCAAATCAGGCTGAAGGTTGGCCAGGTGGAGCAATGCTTTCGCAGCCTGGTTTTCGATGCCCATCTGCACCAGCAACAGCAGGGTCAACAGCATGGCGATGGAGTCAAACCACACATGGCCTGCCGGGTTGCTCAAATTCAGGCTGCTGAGCACAAAGGCCAGCAGCAGGCCCAGCACGATTGGCTGGTCCATGACCAGGCGGCCTTGAAACGTAGCCACCCAGGCCCTGCGGAAATAAGGCTGGGCACAGTACAACATCAGCGGCCAGGCCAGCACCCATTGGGCCCAGCGCAACAGGCCGGTTTCAGCCAGGCCGATGTCCTCGGCCGCGAACAGGTATTCCGGTGTGCTGTACATCATGATCTGCATCATGCACAGGGCTGCCACCAGGAATCGCAGGAAGCGGGACCGGGCCGCTTTTTTGTTTTTCATTTGCTGCAGTTCGCTGCTGCTGCCTTCCTGCAAGCCCAGTGCATACCCCAGGCGCTTTGCCTTCCTGGCCAGCGCCTCAATGGCCTGCGGGCTTTCTGCCACCCACTGGGCCAGGTGGCTGGCGGGGTTTACAGCAAACTGCTGAAAGCCGCCCACTTGCCGGGCAGCCTGCTCCAGTTCCACGGCGCAGGCACCACAATCCATGCCGCTGATGCAGGCAATGCCCTCCCAGTGACCGTCAGGCCGGCGGGCCTGGGTAGCAGACAGATTATCGGGTATGGGCTGCTGGGCTGAATTCATGAATGAATCATAGTCAGGCAGCCTTGGTGGGCAGTTGATTTAAATCAAGAGAACATCAAAGAGCACCTACCGGCAGGCGTATTTTTACTGTCTGGCATTCTTGCGCTGCTGGTTGCGGCAGGGTGCAGCGGGTTCAACCCATATCGGCCAGGTGCCCCGTGCGAACAAGAATGGTGCAACCCTGCCGGCTGAAGGGCGTGTGCATGCTGGCATGCGGGCTGCGAATCCAGGTGCCTGCCGGGTAGTCTCCATGCTCATCGGAGAACATGCCTTCCAGCACGAAAATTTCCTCTCCACCCATGTGGCGGTGCATCTTGAAATATGTACCGGGAGCCCACCTCACCAGCGCAGTATGGCGGGTTTCAAAACTGTCCAGTGGCATCACCTTCAGGCCAGGCACCAGGCCTTGTCGCCATTCTGCGGTGTTGGTGTTGATCACCACCGGGTTTTGATCTTCCGGCCGCATGTGGCGCAGTTTCACGAGAATTGTGCAGCCGCAGGTGGACTTCGGTGAATGGCGGGTTCCCACCGGGTTTTTCACAAACGTACCCGCCGGGTAAGCGCCATATTCATCTTCGAATATGCCTTCCAGCACAAAAAACTCTTCGCCGCCACCGTGCTCATGTTCGGGAAAAGAGCAACCTGCGTCGTAGCGCACAATCGAGGTAAGGCGGGCCACTTCATCTCCATCCCGCTCCAGCATTTTCCGCCAAACGCCTGCTGCGGGTGACGCCACCCAATCCAATTCA
>DASUDJ010000326.1:0-11270 GCA_036275635.1 Limnobacter sp.
CATCAAATGTGCCACCACCCAGGTCGAACACCACGAACTGGCCCTGCACCTTCTGGTCCAGGCCATAAGCCACTGCAGCGGCCGTGGGTTCATTGATCAGGCGCAGCACATTCAGGCCCGCCAGTTGGGCTGCATCTTTCGTGGCCTGGCGCTGGGCATCATCAAAATAGGCTGGCACGGTAATCACGGCACCCACCAGTTCGCCACCCAGTGTGGCTTCAGCCCGCTTGCGCAAGGCTTTCAGAATGTCGGCAGACACTTCCACCGGGCTTTTCACGCCATGGTCGGTTTCAATTTCCACCATGCCGCCGGAATCCTTCACGCGGTAGGGCAGGTTCAGGTGTTGCACATCCTTGAAACCACGGCCCATCAGGCGCTTTACCGAGAACACGGTGTTGAACGGGTCGGTGTCGGCACAGGCCAGGGCGTCTTCGCCCATGTTTTTCACGCCGGTTTCGCCATAACGAACCACGCTGGGCAAAATGACCCGGCCAGATGAATCAGGCAAACATTCCGCGCTGCCGCTGCGCACGCTGGCCACCAGTGAATGGGTGGTACCCAGGTCGATGCCCACAGCCAGCCTGTGTTCATGCGGTGCAGTGGACATGCCGGGTTCGGCAATTTGTAACAAGGCCATTAGCTGGCGTCCTCCAGTTGCTCCAGTTTCCTGGTCAACCCAATCATGAATTTGTCGATGAACAGCAAGGCCTGCGCTGTGTTGCTGGCGACTTGCGGGTTTTTCTCGTTGTCTATCTGGCTTGCAATCTGCGCAAGGCAGCGCTTTTTTTCAGCAGCCACTTCATCCAGCAAACTTTCCAAGCCATCCGCCGAATCTGTTTCTTCCAGTGCTTCCCGCCATTCCATTTGCTGCATCAAGAGCGCAGGCGGCAGGTTGCTTTGCTGGCCACGCGGGTTTTCACCATGCAGTTCACACCAGTAAATCGCGCGTTCCATCGGGTTCTGCAGGCGCTTGTAGGCTTCATTCACACGGGTGGCCCACTGCACAGCCAGCCTTTTTTCCTGCGGGCTGGCGTTGGCGAAACGGTCCGGGTGGGTTTGGCTTTGCAGCTTCAGGTAGGAAGCTGAAAGGGCTGCGCTGTCCAGTTCAAACCGGCAGGGCAGCCCGAAAATTTCAAAGTCGGAAGCGCTCAGGCTGATCGGCGCTGCATGGCTTGAGTTGTTCATTACACGGTGAAGCTTTCACCACAACCGCAGCGCGCCTTCTCATTCGGATTGTTGAATTTGAAGCCTTCATTCAGACCTTCGCGGGCGAAGTCGAGTTCAATGCCTTCCAGGTAAGGCATGCTTTTCGGATCCACGAAAATTTTCACACCATGGTCTTCAAACACATTGTCTTCTTCAGCCACCACATCCACGAATTCCAGCTTGTAAGCCATGCCGGAACAGCCGGTTGTGCGCACACCGATGCGCAGGCCAATGCCCTTGCCACGCTTGGTCAGGAACTTGCTGATGTGTTCTGCGGCGCGTTCAGTCAGAGTAATCGCCATGGTGTTCATTCCTTTTCAACAACTAACATCGAGAGTCAGGCCCTGATTGCAGGCTTGCACTCTTGCGGGCCGAGAGCACCAGGTTCAACAGCAGTCGAACCCAATGCCTTCGACCCTGCTACTTTCAGGCATGCTTCTTCTTGTAGTCTTCCACTGCCGCCTTGATGGCGTCTTCAGCCAAAATCGAGCAGTGGATTTTCACAGGTGGCAGTGCCAGTTCTTCCGCAATCGCGGTGTTCTTGATTTCCAGTGCCTGGTCCAGGGTTTTGCCTTTCACCCACTCGGTGACCAGCGAGGAAGAGGCAATCGCCGAGCCGCAACCATAGGTCTTGAACTTGGCATCGGTGATCACACCGTCTTCACCCACCTTGATCTGCAGCTTCATCACGTCGCCGCAGGCGGGTGCGCCCACCATGCCGGTGCCCACTTCATTGTCGTCTTTCCCGAAAGAACCGACATTGCGGGGGTTTTCATAATGGTCGAGAACTTTGTCGCTGTATGCCATGGTACTTCTCCTTGATTCCTGAATATTTTAGTGTTCTGCCCACTGCACGGTGCTGAGGTCCACACCGTCCAGGTGCATTTCCCACAGGGGTGACAGTTCACGCAATTTCGCTACCTTGGACTTCATCAGTTCAATGGTGAAATCCACATCGGCTTCTGTCGTGAAGCGGCCGATTGAAAAACGGATTGAGCTGTGCGCCAGTTCATCACTGCGACCCAGTGCGCGCAGCACATAGGAGGGTTCCAGCGATGCGGATGTACAGGCAGAACCAGATGAAACAGCAATGTCTTTCACAGCCATGATCAGCGATTCACCTTCCACGAAGTTGAAGCTGACATTCAGGTTGTGCGGGACGCGGTGTTCAAGGTCGCCGTTCACGTAGATTTCATCAATCGCCTTCAGGCCATTCAGCAAACGGTCGCGCAGGGCACGCATGCGAGGCAGCTCGGTGGCCATTTCTTCTTTCGCGATGCGGAAGGCTTCGCCCATACCCACGATCTGATGGGTGGCCAAAGTGCCGGAACGCATGCCGCGCTCATGGCCACCGCCGTGCATTTGTGCATCAATGCGGATGCGGGGCTTGCGGCGAACGTATAGGGCACCGATGCCCTTGGGGCCGTAGGTTTTGTGGGCGCAGAAGCTCATCAGGTCAACTTTCAGCTTTTGCAGGTCGATTTCAACCTTGCCGGTGGCCTGGGCTGCATCCACATGGAAAATAATGCCTTTCTCGCGGCACAGTTCGCCAATTGCTGGAATGTCCTGGATCACACCAATTTCATTGTTCACGAACATCACGGAAATCAGCACCGTGTCGGGACGGATGGCGGCCTTCAGCGCATCCATGCTCAACAGGCCGTTTTCCTGGACATCCAGGTAAGTGGCTTCGAAACCGTGGCGCTCCAGGTCGCGGAAGGTGTCCAGCACGGCCTTGTGCTCGGTTTTCACGGTGATGATGTGCTTGCCCTTGGTTTCGCCATAGAACAGCGCAGCACCCTTGATGGCCAGGTTGTTGGATTCGGTGGCACCGGAAGTCCACACGATTTCACGTGGGTCGGCATTCACCAGTGCGGCCACGTCTTCACGGGCCTTTTCAACTGCCTCTTCCGCTGTCCAGCCGTAGGCGTGGCTGCGCGATGCCGGGTTGCCGAAGCTTTCGCGCAGGAAAGGAATCATGGCGTCGGCTACGCGCGGATCCACCGGGGTGGTTGCGCTGTAATCGAGGTAAATCGGCATCTTTGACATATCTTTGCTCCAATCAACTGCTTTTAATGGGTGTGCTGTGCGCTTTGCTGCACGCTTTGCTGCACTTGCCCGGCATTGGATGCCACGGGCCTTTCACGAAACTGAATTGTTTGTTGTGCATCCCGCTCGGCGTCTTTCTGTCGGTGCTTGTCCACCAGGCACTGGAGGCTGACCGAGCCCAGGTATTCCAACATCTTGGTATTCAGGCTGCTCCACAGGTCATGTGTCATGCACTGGCCTTCATCAGTGCAGTTTTCCTTGCCGCCACACTGGGTTGCATCCAGCGGTTCATCCACGGCAATAATCACATCCGCCACACTCACCTCTTTGAGGGAGCGGGCAATATGATAACCGCCGCCGGGGCCGCGAACACTTTCAACAAGCGCATGCCTGCGCAACTTTGAGAACAATTGTTCCAGGTAGGACAGGGAAATGTTCTGTCGCTGGCTGATGCCCGCGAGCGAAACCGGCCCGGTGTCTTGCTGTAATGCAAGATCAATCATGGCGGTGACAGCAAAACGGCCTTTTGTGGTGAGACGCATGGCTTTCCCTTGGTGACCTGTTGAATCGAACCTGTTAATTCCCAGTATTTTAGTCAAGTATAGCAAAGTTGACTAAATCACTCAAGTATTCAGGGCTGGAAAAGACCATGCATTCAAGCAGAGAAGAATCTCACTGACTGGAAACTGATTTTGGGGGAAGTGATTGGAAAGGCGAAGGATTGGTGCGTGCAGGTTCCAGTGGCCTTAATGCGCCAAACAAGCCCTGGGTTTCATCAGAAGGGCCTGCTGCAAAGTACAAGGCATTGACATCTCCCAAGCTTTCACCATTTCCAAATTGCAGACCCCACAGACCCGGAATTCCGATTATTTGACTCTTGGCATCCCGCATCCAGTCTGTGAACCGGCCGGTCGATATGTCGTAAGCTGCAATACGGCCTGCGCCGCCAAAATTACCCACCAGCAACTTGCCTGACAACTCCCCAAATCCCTGCGGCGCAACAGCCAGGCCCCAAGGCGCATTCAATCGTTTGTCATCAAACACTTGAATCTGTTGGCCATCCAGGCTGTACATCACCACTTTGCCCCGGTTGGGCTTGTTGCCTTCATCACTGGCGCTCAGGGCATCCTCTTCCGCTGCGAAAAACTGGCCTTTCGCCTCTGGATCTTCCTGTGTTTTTGCATAGGCCACGAACACGAAAGGCGTGGCATTCACTGCCAGGGTTTGAACATTGAAGGGAGCATAGTCACCAGGCAGGAGCTTGCCATCGGGGCCGCTTGCGAAAGGATTCTCAAAGCCTTGTAATTCAACTTCCTCCCACTGGTCGTTGTACTGCCTCAACCTGGGGTTTTTGCCAAAATCTGCCACCCACAAGGTAGACCAGTTGTCAGGTCGCAAGGCGATTCCAAAAAACGCTGCGCCGTTTCCACTGTCGTCTATCATGGCGATCGCCGGGCCATCTTCCCGAACCGGTTTACCAGGATTGGACGGATCGCGTTCAGTCCAGCCGGAAATGACCCCCGTGTCGGTGGCGAACAGAAATCGGGCTGAACCATTCAATTCGATAGTCTGACCATTCAACCCAACCGGCTGGTTTTTCACCACAAACTGGTTGCTTTCCAGATTCGCTCCATTGAACACCGTGCCGGTTGAAAAGCCGCCATCATCGGTGACACCGGGAATTCGGATCAGCCTGAGTTGGTCTTGATACAGGACTCGCAAATTCGGGTCGGCGGATTCTTTTACATCGCCCACAAATTGATAGGAATATTTGCCTGCTGTAATCCAGAAGTGCCCACCCGCACCGGCGGGACGTATCGCGATGCCCCATGCATTGATGAATTCCGATGGTTCGGCAAAACTTTTTACGCTTGGTGAAAACAGGCTTGCGCTGGTTTCATCACTGACCAGGTTGAATTGCTCATATTGATTAGCTGGCTCCACCCAGCAGCCTGACAAGATGGATAAGCCGGGCAGGCTACAGGCCAGTTTGGAGAATTCTCTTCGATTCATGGCATCTTCCGTAGTGAAAGTCTGCAATGCTAATGTTAATGAGAACTATTACCAAATCTGGGTTCGAATCTGGGTCCTGGCTTGATGAGAATGGAAGTCAAAAAACAAAGGCCGCCTGCCTTGTTGGCAAACGGCCTTGTTCACACTTATCGAACGATCAGGCAGCAGCGAACTGGAATACCCGCTTGCGAAGCACTTCCAGCAGGCCAGTGCAGCTGTCTTCAATGTAGTTGAGCACGGTGTCGAAACCATCTGGGCCACCGTAGTAGGGATCAGGCACAGTGGCTTCATCATGCTCGGTGGCGTAGCGCATCATCAATTGAATCTTGTGCGCATACTGGCGTGGGCACTGCTGCTGAAGCAGGCTCATGTTGTCCCAGTCCATGGCGAGGATCATGTCGCTGTCGCGGAAGTCTTCCGCTGTCACCTGGCGGGAAATCAGGTTGGACAGGTCATAGCCCCGCTTGGCCGCCGCTGCCACTGCGCGCGGATCGGGAGTTTTGTCCAGGTGGTAGGCATGCGTTCCGGCTGATTCCACGGTGATTTCATGTTCGAGTCCGGCTTCGCTGACCATGTGCCTGAAAACGCCTTCTGCTGTTGGTGAGCGGCAGATGTTTCCCATGCACACAAACAAAACTTTGCTTTTCATATTGGCTTCCTATTGTCCTGAACCCATTAAAAGTAACTTTCAAATTCAAATGCCAGCGCCACTTGGCTTTTGACCTAGGCGCTTCGCTTGGCGGCCAGCGAGGTCACGTTCGAGTCGCCCTTGCTGCCAAACAGTTGTTCCTTCAGCAAGCCCAACTGGTCGCGGGCCTGGGCTGCTTTCTCGAATTCAAGGTTCTTGGCATGTTCCAGCATCAGTTTCTCGAGACGCTTGATTTCCTTCGCCAATTGCTTCTCTCCCAGCGGGGCAACTTCAATGGCCTTGTCGGCCTTGCGTTGTTTCGAAGCATTTGGATCAAACACGCCATCAATTAGTTCCTTGATCTGCTTGTTGACGCCCCTGGGCGTGATGCCGTTTGCCGTGTTGAACTCAATCTGCTTTTTGCGCCGGCGCTCGGTTTCTCCGATTGCCAGTTTCATCGAGTCGGTAATCTTGTCTGCATACAGGATGGCTTTGCCATTCAGATTCCGCGCCGCACGCCCAATGGTCTGAATCAGGCTGCGCTCACTGCGCAGGAAACCTTCCTTGTCAGCATCCAGGATCGCCACAAGCGACACTTCCGGAATGTCCAACCCTTCCCGCAGCAGGTTGATGCCCACCAGCACGTCAAATTCTCCGAGGCGAAGGTCGCGGATGATTTCCACCCGTTCTACGGTCTCAATGTCAGAGTGCAGGTACCGCACCTTGATTCCGTTGTCGCTCAGGTAATCAGTGAGGTCTTCAGACATGCGCTTGGTCAGCGTGGTGACCAATACCCGATCGCCGGCGCGAGTTCGCTCATGAATCTCGCTGAGCAGGTCATCGACCTGGGTGGTTGCCGGGCGCACCTCGATCACGGGGTCAATAAGACCTGTGGGGCGCACCAACTGTTCAACCACCTGGCCGGAATGCTCTTTCTCGTAGTTCGAGGGCGTGGCTGAAACAAACACTGTTTGCCGCATTTTGGACTCGAATTCCTCGAAACGCAAGGGGCGATTGTCCAAGGCAGATGGCAGACGAAAGCCGAAGTTAACCAATGTTTCCTTGCGGGAGCGGTCGCCACGGTACATGCCGCCCAGTTGGCCAATGGTGACATGGCTTTCATCAATGATCATCAGCCCGTCTTTGGGCAGGTAATCAATCAGGGTGGGTGGTGGTTCGCCAGGTGCAGCGCCCGACATGTGGCGGCTGTAATTTTCAATCCCCTTGCAGAAACCCAGTTCGGCCAGCATTTCAAGGTCGAACCGGGTGCGTTGTTCCAGCCGCTGGGCTTCAACCAGCTTGCCGTTCTTCACGAAAAAATCCAGTTGTTCCCGCAGTTCCTCCTTGATGGTTTCAATGGCACGCAGCACGGTGGAACGCGGCGTTACATAGTGGCTGCTGGGGTAAATGGTGAAACGGGGCAGCTTCTGGCGGATTTTTCCGGTCAGCGGGTCGAACAGCTGGATGCCATCGATTTCATCATCAAACAGGTCGATGCGCACCGCCAGTTCTGAATGTTCGGCGGGGTATACGTCAATTGTGTCGCCCCTGACCCTGAAAGTACCTCTCGAGAAGTCCAGGTCGTTGCGCTTGTACTGCATCGAGATCAAGCGTTTCAGGATGTCGCGCTGGCTGACCTTGTCTCCATGGCGGATGCTGAGGATCATGGCGTGGTAATCGGAAGGATCACCAATGCCGTAGATGCAGCTGACCGTGCCTACAATGATTGTGTCGCGCCGTTCCAGCAGGCTTTTGGTGGCTGACAGGCGCATCTGTTCAATGTGCTCATTGATGGCGCTGTCTTTCTCGATGAACAGGTCGCGGCTGGGCACATAGGCTTCCGGCTGGTAGTAGTCATAGTAGCTGACGAAATACTCCACCGCGTTCTTTGGGAAGAACTCCCGCATTTCAGCATACAGCTGCGCAGCCAGTGTTTTATTGGGTGCCAGCACCAGGGCAGGGCGGCCGGTTTGTGCAATCACATTGGCCATGGTGTAGGTTTTACCGGAACCTGTCACACCCAGCAGGGTTTGGAATACCTCGCCATCATTCACGCCTTCCACCAGCTTTGCAATCGCGGTCGGTTGGTCGCCGGCCGGGGGGTAGGGCTGGTACAACTCGAACGGACTGTTGGGATAACTGATGAATCCAGGCGTCATGTTAAACTGCTGTAGTTGATGCAGGCGTGCCACAAAGCAATGCACATTTGGAAGAACCTAACCCGAACGGGTTGAACCTTCCTGTCAATGCCGTAGAATTGCGGAGTTGCATCATTGGGCCGCCACTGCGAAATATCTGCAGCTTTTTGTGTTAGGCCAATTGAGTATTATGGTCGGGAAATGAAAATTTTTCCAGACTTGACTTTTTCTTTTTTCACTTCCAGACAAACAAATCATGCTTTCAAATCGCGCACTTACGATCAAACCTTCCCCAACACTCGCCGTGACAGCCAAGGCGGCCCAACTGAAAGCCGAGGGGAAAGACATTATCGGCCTGGGCGCTGGTGAGCCTGATTTTGATACGCCAGAGCACATCAAGGAAGCTGCCAAGAAGGCGATTGATGCCGGTTTCACCAAGTACACCAACGTGGGTGGTACCCCCGGCCTGAAAAATGCCGTGATTGCCAAGCTGAAGCGTGACAACAACCTGGAATACAAGGCCAATGAAGTGGTTGTTGGCGTGGGTGGCAAGCAGTGTATTTTCAACATGATCCTGGCCACCATCAATGATGGCGACGAGGTCGTGATTCCTGCGCCTTACTGGGTCAGCTATGCCGACATCGTGGAAATTGCGGGTGGTGTACCCAAGCTGGTGTTTGCCGGTATTGAGCAAGGCTTCAAGATTACGCCAGCCCAACTGGAAGGGGCGATTACCCCCAAGACCAAGATGTTCATGATCAACAGCCCAAGCAACCCGACTGGCGCTGTTTACACCAAGGAAGAACTGGCTGCGCTGGGCGAGGTGCTGCTGAAGCACCCCAACATTATCGTGGCCACAGACGACATGTATGAGCACATCAACCTGACCGGTGTGCCATTCGTTAACATCCTGAATGCTTGCCCAGCCTTGAAAGACCGCACCGTTGTTCTGAACTGTGTGTCCAAGGCCTACAGCATGACCGGCTGGCGTATTGGTTTTGCAGCTGGCCCGGCCAAGCTGATTGACGTGATGACCAACCTGCAGAGCCAGTCCACTTCCAACCCCACCTCGATTTCCCAGGTGGCTGCCGAAGCTGCACTGAATGGCGACCAGGACTGCCTGAAGCCCATGGTGGCCGCTTTCCGCGAGCGCAATGAGTTTGTGACCAAAGCCCTGAATGCCGTGCCCACCATCCAGACCCTGAAGGCAGAAGGCGCTTTCTATGCATTTGTGGATGCGCGCAAGGCGATTGAAAAGCTGGCTGCAGAAAGCAAGATTCGCGCAGCCAACGACCTGGAACTGACAGCCTACCTGCTGGAAGCTGGTGTTGCTGTGGTGCCAGGCTCTGCTTTCGGTGCTGAAGGTTACTTCCGTATTTCATTCGCAACCAGCATGAGCAACCTGGAAAAGGCGTGCGAGCGTATCGCAAAGGCCCTGGGTTAAAAAGGGTTTGAAAGGCTTCTGAAATGCTTTCCAGGGGCCTTTTTGCCTAAGGTTTAGGCAGCCTGATGAGTTTTTGTGATTGATTTGAGCCTTTTCAGGTTTTAGGGTTGCACAAAAAAATTTCGCTGCTATAATCTCGGCTCTTTCCCCGATAGCTCAGTCGGTAGAGCGACGGACTGTTAATCCGCAGGTCCCTGGTTCGAGTCCAGGTCGGGGAGCCAAATATAGAAAGGGTTTCGAGAAATCGAGGCCCTTTTTCTTATCCCGCAAAAGCAAAATTCTTTCTAATTAAACCTGCAAAAAGTGAATTTTAGTTGTATGAATTGGTGATTGGGACTTGTGGGCCCCTGTAATGAACCAGCGGAATCTGCACAGTTTAGGCCGCTAATTGGTATTGCTCAGCGGGTGTCCTCATACCCAGCGCCTGGTGAGGTCTCTGGCTGTTGTAAAACTGAATCCAGTCATCAATCACTCAGCTGGCATGCTGGATGATCTCGAATCGGTGATGGTACACACACTGCTCTCTGAGAGTTCAAATCACACCGTCCACGATGCCGCTTTGCTCGGGACTGTAGGGCGTGATGAATTCCTGTTGCAAACCATAGCTGCGCACCAGCGCGTTATAACTTCTGGAACACAACACCAGCCCCTTGTCAGAGCGCAGCAGAAACGGTTTTATGACCTTTCCAAGCACATCAAACCGATGGATGACAGCTTGTTCCAGGGCTGACTCAGCGGTGGCGGATTTCCCGCTTCGGCTCAAGTCCCAACCCAACAATTCTCGTGTGTGGCAATCAATGACCAAGGCCAAGCTGGCTCAACCATCTTTGCCACACCACACAAGGCACAGGTCAGTGGCTCAACAGTCATCGGGCCGTTGAGCCACAGCTGGCAAGGCTTGCACGCACGGGCGGAATCCCACTGGCAGTTTGCGAACCTGCCAGTTCATCAGTTGAAACACCCGTTATACGGTGTTCTTGTTCATGTTGAGCAGATAAGTCAGGTGCGATAGCCAAAGGCGGGATTCACTTCAATAATGGCCTTGATGGGTTTGACATACGCTTGGTTGATCTTCGGTGCTGCTTTGGTGGGCTTGTAATAGACCGTCCGGCGTGGCACTTCAAACCATAGGCAAAACTTATCGATGCTCACTTTTAAACCGTCTTCAGGCAGTCCCTGCTGAACTTGGAGAATCATTTGTCGTCCTACTCGCCCAGAAGGGACTGCAGCTTTTTCTGGCACGCAGTGCCAGCATGGCCTCCCCGTAGGTTTCCTGGACGTCTTTCATTTGCTTCTCGTACAGTTCCTTGACTTCAAAGGGTTTGGCTTTGAGAGCATTCTCCATGCCCCGTCTGGCTTCATCTACTCAGTTCTCAATTTCGGATGGAGACAAATCGTGAGTCCTGCTGGCCTCTGAAACCCTGGTTTTGCCCTGGTTGATGTCCATGACCAAGGCTTTGCGCTTGGCTGTCCAGCGTTTGATGTCGTCATTCATTTCAATACTCATCGGTGAATTCCTCTTTATTATCACCAGGGCAGAATTTCACTGAGTCATTACAGCGACTCAGTGATGTTGCCTCGTAGCCCTCGTCAATGAACAGTGCCCGCGCTGCTGCTTCGATTACCTTGTAATTGGCCTCCCGGTCTCGTTCACGCTTGGTTTTTGCCATTTTTGGCTCCCGCTTGATTCTCTCATGGGCCTTGCGCCTGCCAACATTGCTGATGAGTTGTTGTGGAGAGTCGAAATAGGTTTCCGGGTCACCGGCGTGGCCATGCGGTTTTACAACGATTT
>DASUDJ010000327.1:0-3390 GCA_036275635.1 Limnobacter sp.
CCCTGGCTTCTTCCCTGCGACGGACAGGCCCTGCAATGGCCTCCACCTGCGCCTGTGTTTTCTTGCCCAGGCCAACCAGGAAGCCCAGTTCGGCCACCACGAACAGTGGGCCAATGGCAAGGCCAATCAGGTCATCCACAAAGGCTGGCTTGCGGCCTTCATAGTAGTGGCCAATGAACTGGATGATCCAGCCCACCACGAAAATACCGACGCCTGCACCCAACCAGGCAGTAGTACTGAGTGTGGCGAAGTGGCCTGCCGTCAGCAGGAGTGCGCCATGGATCAGGAACATGGCGAGGCCATAGACCAGGCTCAACTTGAAGTAGAACAGGCTGGACAAGAGGAACACCACCAGCGCCGGCGATACGGAAATACCTGCTACATCCACAGACACGCGCGAAAGCAGGATCAGCACCGACAACACAATGATGGGCACCCCCACAAAATGGGTTGCGATGTTGCGCGGGTCGCGGTGGTAGGTGGCATAAGTGGCCAGTTGTTCAACCAGTGTTTTCATGAAGTTTCTCCTGCAAAGCCATTTTCCGGATTCGCTTTCCGGACGGTCAGATTGTATTGTCAGCCTGCATGGTTACAAATCCATGCGCAAAGAACTGTCAGTTGCCTGACATTTGGTGCTAATTTAGCCGAAAAGGCGGAGACACCAGAACAAGAATGCAAATGCAGAACATCCAGCAGATACTCAGCAGGGGCAAGTGGTTTGCAGCCCTGCCAGGCGAACTGCAACAGGCCCTGCTGAAACAGGGTACGGTTCGCCAGTTCCAGAATGGCCAGCGACTGTTTTCCCGCGGGGATTGTACAGACGGCCTTTATGCCGTGCTGAGCGGTTCAGTGCAGATCGTGGGGGCCAGCCGGCATGGTGCTGAAGACAAGCATGTGCTGCTGACCCTGATTGACCCGCCCGACTGGTTTGGTGAAATCTGCCTGTTTGACCGCCAGCCCCGCACGCATGATGCGCTGGCTGATGGCCTGGTCACGGTATTCCACGTGCGACAAACCCAGCTTGACCAATTAACAGAGCAGAACCCGGATTACTGGCGGGATTTCGGCCTGTTGCTGACCCAGAAAGTACGGCTGATTTTTGGTGCAATCGAGGATGCCGCCCTGCTGCCCACCCCCCTGCGGCTGGCACGCCGCCTGCTGCAAATGGCTGAGGGCTATGGCATACGTGCCGACAGCAGCACCGTGAGTGCACGCACCCTGCACGTGTCCCAGGACAAACTGTCGGCCATGCTGTCCATTTCCCGGCAGACCGTGAACCAGATGCTGAACGACATGGAAAACCAGGGCCTGCTGCGACTGGGACGCGGCAATATTGAAATCCTTGACCTGCAGGGTTTGAAGAAAAAAGCGCAGGTGGTTTGAAACAGGGGGAGCAGAACACCCCCCTTTCATTCAGTTCAAATCAAGTTCAGTTCAATGCCACCGCAGTACCAATGAACATCACCTGGCCGGTGGGCTTGTTGCCCAACGGTGAGCCACCTGCCGGCTCCAGCGTGACTTCGAACAACTGCTTGTCCACCAGCTTGGGCATCATTTCTGCAGGCAGTTCCATTGGCTTGCCCAACTCCATCAGGCCCAGTGAAGTGGGGCCTGGATCAGAGGGTGCCTTGGTCCACAGCTGCAGCGATTTGCCCAAGCTTGCTGGGTCGCCTTCAATTGGCAGGCCACCTATCTGGTACACACGCACCATGTCATCGGGGCGGGCCTCAACCAACCACTCCGAGCTTTTGTCAGGGCTTTTCATCACGGCCACGAATCGTGGGCCTTCAGCAATTTCCCGGTTTGCATTCTGCAACTGAAAACCCAGTGCCACCACTGCCACACTGGCCGCAACAGCCCAGCCTTTCCACAGCCAGGACCATGAGGTAATTTTGTTTGCGCGGTTTGTGGCCGGTGCGCTGCTGACCGAACGGTCCACCCTTGACCACACCGCCGGGTTCACCGACTCTTGTGGCAACTTGCGTGACAGGGCAGCAAAATGATCAGTCCAGCGGCTGACCTCTTTCGCCAGTTCCGGCTCCTGGTTCAGGCGCACTTCAAAGGCCCGCCTTTCTTCCTCAGTCATCACGCCGAGCACATACTCGCCAGCCTCGATTACACGGGCATCAGCCTGTGACTCTGTCATGACAAACACTCCTTCAACTTCAGCAGGCCCCTGCGTATCCAGCTTTTCACGCTACCCAGGGGGGAATTCAATCGTTGTGCAATCTGCTCATGGGTGTAGCCATCCACAAAGGCCAGCAGAATTGCATTGCGTTTCACATCTTCAAGTTTGGCCAGGCAGGTGCTCAGTTTTTCAGCTTCCTGGGCCAGTTCCTGGTTGTCTGAGGCAGACAGCTCGGGTACTTCATGCTCCTCCGCCGACACTTCCATCACGGGTTTGCGAACCACATTCAGTGCCTGGTTGCGCACCACGGTGTACACCCAGCCCCGCGCAGATCCCAGTGCGGGTGAATACAGCCTTGCGCGGTTCCACACTTTCACCATGGCGTCATGCAGCACTTCTTCGGCCAGTTCCTTCCGCTTCACGATCCGGTAAGCCACAGAAAAAAGCCAGCGGCTGTCCCGGGCATAAATGGCCTGCAGGGCAAATTTCTCACCACGGGCGCAAGCCAGCAGTGCCGCTTCATAATCGAAATCACCAGGGTCGGATGCGTTTTTTTCAGTCACGTTGACACTACACTTGAAGTGATGGAATGGATGCAAAAATGGGGCAGGTGGTGACCTGACCCCCCATACAGGTACATATCAGGCAGGCAATATTCACTCTTCCAGCAGGGCGCGCAACATCCATGCTGTTTTCTCGTGGATGTCCATGCGCTGGGTCAGCAAATCAGCTGAAGGCTGATCATCCCCGGCATTGATAATCGGAAAAATTTCTCTAGCCGTGCGGGCAATTCCTTCATGGCCTTTTGCCAGTATATCCACCATTTCCAGCGCCTTCGGAGGTTTTGCAGGCGCATCCGGCAAAGTGCTCAGTTTGGCAAATTCCGCATAGGAACCGGGGGCGTGGAAACCCAGTGCACGGATCCGCTCTGCAATCGGGTCCACCGCATTCCACATTTCTGTGTATTGGCCCATGAACATGGTGTGCAGGGTATTGAACATGGGCCCGGTCACATTCCAGTGAAAATTGTGGGTGGTGAGGTACAGGGTGTAGGTTTCAGCCAGAAGGCGGCTCAAGGCCTGTGCAATTGCGGCCCGTTGCTTATCCGGTATGCCAATGTTGATGGACGGCAGGTTGGGTCTTTGAATGTCAGCCTTTGTTTTGCCTGACTTGATTTTTCCATTGCTTTTTGTTGCTGCCTTGGTCATGCGGAATACCCCTGAAAAAAGAATTGTTACCTGGACAATGGATTTGCAACGACT
>DASUDJ010000328.1:0-2209 GCA_036275635.1 Limnobacter sp.
CAGCAGGGCCTGGTAGCGCCGGAAAATAATCCAGCAGGCCGAGATGAAAAACAGCAGGCCGGAGTACTGCGACACCAGGATGGACTCAATTGGCACCCAACCGGTCATGGTGGCCAGGTCGCGAAGGCTCAGCAAGACGAAAAGCAGGGAGGCGCAACCCAATATGGCCGCCTCTAGATTGGTGTGTTTCCAGGCCTTCGCCAGCAGCATCATGTTCAGGGCAAATACCATTGGCAGCACCGGCGTCAGCAGGGCCAGGGTGAAATGCTGCATGTCCGCCCCACCTGCTGTGAATGTCAGCACGGTGATCACGGTGGCATAACCGGGCAGGACCCAGGAAGTCCAGCTCCAGTCCAGCTTCATGTAGCGGACCATGAAAAGGCAGTAAAAAGCCGCAAACCAGGCATGAAGACTTTGCACCAGTTGCGCCCACTGGGCATGCGGCAATGGGGTCCAGTCCAGGAAATAACCCGTATTGCGGATCGAGAATGCGATGACCGCAAGGCTCAGGAATACAAACCCCCGCTTTTCATCAAACAGTCTTGCAAACAGCAGCAGCAGCAGCAGCCCGCTGCAGAATGCAACCAGCGTGGCCAGCATGGAGCCGGTGACCTGCCAGCGGTAGGTGGACTCATACATGGGTTGCAGTTGCTCGATCTTGCCCACCCACACTCGGCCTATTCCGCTTCGGTAGTTCCTGTAGCCGGCTACCTGCACCAGCAGTGAATTCCTGCCGGGCTTCAGCAGGTCGGTAGAAAACTGGAACAGGTAGGGGTAATTCCAGTGTCGTGTCAATTCCCCTTCCATCCGGCCCAGGCCGCCAATCCACTGACCGTTCATGTAGGCGTGTGCATTCATCACTGCCTTGGGGATGAACACGGCATCCGGCAGGGGTTTGCCATCGTCCAGGTTGAAGTCAATCTGGTACCAGCCCTGGCCCTCAAAGCCGGGGCGGGTGGTGTCCCAATTGTCCGGCAGGCTCACCAGTTGCTTTGTTTTACCGGAGAGTATTTCTGCAGGTCGCAGGTCCGGCTTTTCTGAAAACAGCACCCTTGCTTTTTCAAACAGGTAAGCCTGCGCCTCGACCGAGGGAGAGTTCAAGGCAGGCGGTTGCATCCTGAACGTCACCCAGAAGGTGATCGCCAGGCTGGCAAGAGCCAGCAGAAAAAACTGCCAGCCGAAGTTGCGGACTTCTGAATCGGGAGTCAAAGCTCTAGCAAGCCCAGCAGGCTGGCCTCGTAAACAGCCTCGGAGCGGCTGTGCACATGAAGCTTTTTGTAGATGCGCTTCACATGGGTGGCCACGGTGTGGGCCGAGATGCCCATCTGCGATGCAATTTCCTGGGCCGTGAAACCGCGCGACACCTGTTGAAGCACTTTCAGTTCTCGATCGGTCAGCTGGCTTCCGCGCTCGATTTCTTCGCTCGATCCGGGGACGCCCTGCGGCCTCTGGATTGCCGGGCGGGCATCATGGATTTTTGCCAGCAACTGGCGTGCAATCAGGGGGCTGATCGGGGAACCCCCCCGAGCCACTTCGAGAATATGTCCGGTCAGTTCTTCACTGGAGCAGTCCTTCAGCAGGTATCCGCAGGCGCCGGCTTCCAGGCTTCTCACCACGTGGTCTTCATCGCCGAATGTGGTGATGACCAGGCATTCTGTTTCCGGCATGTTCCGGTTCAGCCATTCGATCACTTCGATTCCGGATGCATCCGGAAGGCCCAGGTCAATCAGCGCGACCCTGGGTTGCGTCATGAACAGCAGCGCATAGGCTTCCTGAACGGTACCTGCCACGCCCAGCAGATTCAGTTTCGGGCATGCGTTGATCGCCTCCAGCAGATGGTCCTGGGTGGCGGGCTCATCTTCGACAAGTATTACACCGACTGGTGCATCCTGTATCTGATCAATGTCGCGCGCATTCATGGGTGGCCAGGGTTCAATCTTTCAAAGGGAGATTACAGGGGAAGTTTCAAATGGTGGACGGCACCGCTGCCGGGTTGGGTCTCAATCTGCAGGCTCCCGCCCAGTGTGGCTGCACGCTGGGACATGTTTTTCAATCCACGGCCCAGCCTGCTCTTGTCCAGATCAAATCCTACGCCGTTGTCCCTGATCTGCACACCCACATAATTTGGTCCCCGTGCCAGCACCAGGCTGACTTCAGTGGCCTTCGAATGTTTCAGCATGTTGGTGAAAATTTCCTGCACGATCCGAAG
>DASUDJ010000329.1:0-2574 GCA_036275635.1 Limnobacter sp.
ACGGCCACGCCAAATGGGCCAGGTATCAGCAGAAACCAGAACAGCAGACTGAAATACTGACGCAATGCCCTTTCCGAACCGTGATGAACTGCCTGGTAAACCAGTTCAGCCGGACGGTGAATGATTGGCTCACTGCCGTCATATTCCTTCATCCAGTTCAGCAGCAACTCCCGGGCGCGATAGAAGTCACCCTGGTTCAGGAACAGTTGGGCACTGGTGAATACTTCGGCAAAGTGGCGGAACCGCAAGCCATACAGCAAGACCAGCATGCTCAAAAGGCCTGCGGCCACCGGTGAAATTACCCAGCACACCAGGTGGACAATGTAAAGAAGCAGCAGCCACACCAGCAGGGGCGCCAGCCACTGGAGATGGGCCAATGAGGGCGCACCCAGCGCATCCAGGTCGATTTCAAGTTCCTGGTTGAACCGGTCCACCCAGCTGCGTGCGGCAGAAAAAAGCCGGTCAGGCAGGAGAGTTTCGCTCAGGACCGCAAGTAGCAAAGCAAGATATGACACGGCCTAGGCCCTTGCATGCAGGAAGTGGTACAGATTGCGCAGCATGGCTGCGGTCGCCCCCCAGATGAAATAGTTCTTCTGATTCACAGGGCAGTCGTAGGGCATGGCGTAGAAAGTGCGCTCACCAATTGGCGTATGCAGGCTGCGCTGCTGGTGATTGGCTGCATTCATCAGGAACTCGAGTGGCACCTGGAATACCTCGTCTACTTCAAAGGGATCAGGTGCCAGCGTGAAACCCGGCTGGACCAATGCAACAACGGGTGTCACGAGAAAATTGGTGGCGGTCTGGTACACGGGCAACATGCCAAGCACCTCGATGTACTTCCGGTCAAGGCCGGTTTCCTCCGCGGTTTCACGCAAGGCGGTTTCGATGGGATGCCCATCCCCGGGCTCACAGCGCCCACCTGGAAAACTGATCTGGCCCGCATGGTCATTCAGGTGCGCAGTGCGCTGGGTCAACATCACCTGCAACCCGCCTTCATGCAGGACTAGGGGCACGAGCACTGCGGCTTCTGCGGGCTCCCGGTCCTTGAAAAATCGTTCCTCGAGCGGCTCAGGTTGCCAAGGCAAGTCAGCCTGGGCAAAGCGGGCTCGCAAACGGTCAGCACACCACATTGAAAAATACTCCGGATCAGACGGCCAGGCCAAACAGCATCAGTTCGGCAAACTGCTTGCGCAGGGGTGGAGCGAATTCCATCATGTTCAAAGCGGCCTGCCGACCGGCCCCCAGCAAGGGATTGTGATTGGAAAAACCCTTCACCATCCAATCCGTCATTCTAACTACCACCTGCCGGTCTGCCACCCTTGATTTTTCAAATTCGGCCAAGGCCTGGCCAAGGCGATGCTCCTGCGCAACACTGGCCAAATCGATGCTTCGGCAAAGCTGCGCCGCATCCCTCAGGCCCAGGTTCAACCCCTGACCAGCCACGGGATGCAATATCTGGGCGGCATTGCCGATTGCGACCCGGCGACCCTGCACCAGCTTGTCGCGCCAGTTCATGCCCAGCGGAAACGACTTTCTTTCGCCGATCTGCTGAACCGACACCCGCCGGCCAAACTGTTGCCGCAACTCCCGTTTCAGTTCCGCATCAGGACTGGCCAATCGCCGCCTGACCTGCTCATGGCTTGCACACCACACCAGGGAATACTGTCGCTGGTCGGTGGAAATTGGCAACAGGGCCAGGGGCCCCTCCGAGGTAAACCGCTCGAACGCCAGGGTGTCAGTGCCCTGAAGCAGGCCCGGTTCTACATCCAGGGTCAATTCGCTGACCAATGCCCACTGGTCGTAGTCGACCACCTGGTCGCGCTCGCCTGCTTCACCGTACAGGCCACCTTCGGCATCCACCCGCAGGTTGACCGTGTATTCGGTGCCATCTTCAAGCTCCAGCACTTCAAGGGAATCAACAGCACTGCGGTGGGCGAATTTCACATGGGCGGGTCGGAATATTTTCACGCCCCTGCGCTCCACGGCATCCGACAGCGAGCGCACCAGTTCACCATATCGCACAGTCCAGCCCAAGGCACGCAACCCCATTTCCTCCGCCTTCATGCGCACCTGGCCAAAACGCGACTGTTCCGAAACATGAATATGGTGAATGGGTGTGGCCTTGACCGGAAATGCCAGACTGGAAAGACGAAGGCGGGTGGCATCCGACAGGGCCAGGATGCGCGGGTCCAATGCTGAAGCATCCAGCGGTTTTGCATCAAACAGGGCAATCCGGTGCGCCTGGTCTCCCCATGCCTTGGCCAGCCAGCCTGCGAATGCAAGGCCCACCGGCCCGGCCCCCACCACGGCCACATCAAAATCGGTTTTCAGGGTCATGCTGGTATCAGGCCGCCTTGCTGCTGTTTTTCTTCATTGCCTTCATGGTGGCGTGAATTTCGCTGACTGTCTTGGGAGCCTCAGCCGTGTAGATGTCGCAGCCCTTCAGGGTCACCAGGGCATCGTCCTCAATGCGGATTCCGATGTTTTCGAACTGCTTTGGCACGCCTTTGCCTGGCCGGATGTACAGGCCCGGTTCAATCGTCAGCACCATGCCGGGTTCAAGCTTGCGGCTGG
>DASUDJ010000330.1:0-6717 GCA_036275635.1 Limnobacter sp.
CGCCCAGAAGTTGATGGCAGCAAACAGGCCAAACAGCACACCACCAATGATCACATTGTGGAAGTGGGCAATCAGGAACAGGCTGTTGTGCAGCACGAAGTCAGCAGGCGGAACAGCCAGCAGAACACCGGTCATGCCACCGATCACAAAAGTAATCATGAAGGCAATGGTCCACATCATGGGCAATTCAAAGCTGATCTTGCCCTTGTACATGGTGAACAGCCAGTTGAAAATCTTCGCGCCGGTCGGGATGGAAATGATCATCGTGGTGATGCCGAAGAAGGCATTCACACTGGCGCCACTGCCCATGGTGAAGAAGTGGTGCAACCACACCAGGTATGACAGGATGGTAATGACCACTGTGGCGTACACCATGGAGCTGTAACCGAACAGGCGCTTGCGGCTGAATGTGGACACCACTTCAGAGAACACGCCAAATAGCGGCAGGATCAGGATGTACACCTCGGGGTGGCCCCAGATCCAGATCAGGTTCACGTACATCATGGAGTTGCCGCCAAGATCATTCGTGAAGAAGTTGGTGTCCAGGTAGCGGTCCATGGTCAACATGCCCAGCACGGCGGTCAGCACAGGGAAGGCTGCCACGATCAGTACGTTGGCGCACAGGGATGTCCAGGTGAAAATTGGCAGGCGCATCATGGTCATGCCAGGCGCGCGCATTTTCACAATGGTGACAATCAGGTTCACACCCGACAGCAAGGTACCCACCCCGGCAATCTGCAAGGCCCAGATGTAGTAATCCACCCCCACATACGGACTCTGCAAAATGCCCGACAGCGGTGGATAGGCCAGCCAGCCAGTCATGGCGAATTCGCCTACGAAGAGCGAAGCCATGATGAGCGCCGCGCCCATGGCAGTCATCCAGAAACTGAAGTTGTTCAGGAACGGGAAAGCCACATCACGCGCGCCAATCTGCAGCGGCACCAGGTAGTTCATGATGCCGGTAATCAGCGGCATGGCCACGAAGAAAATCATGATCACGCCGTGGGCGGTGAAAATCTGGTCGTAGTGGTGCGGCGGCAGAAAACCTTCATTGCCGTTGAAGGCAATCGCCTGCTGGGCACGCATCATGATGGCATCGGCAAAGCCGCGCATCAGCATCACCAGGCCCAGCACCATGTACATGATGCCGATTTTCTTGTGATCAATGCTGGTAAACCAGTCGTTCCACAAGGTACCCCACAGGCGATTCTTGTGGATCAGGGCCAGCAGGCCCAGGCCCAGCAGGGAGGCCACTGCCAGCGTTCCCATGATGATTGGATCATGGTAGGGAACTGCATTCAGGGTGAGCCGCCCGAAAATCGGGCTTGTTTCAATTGGATACTGAGTCATAGCCACTCTTCTTTACTGAAGTCATGATCGGGAGTGCATCTGCATTGGGCGCAATCTTGCACATGGCATCGTTAATCAGGATTGCCAGTTCATCAGCGGACAGGCCTTTGCGGTTGCGAACGGAGTCGGCCATCATCTGGGTGTCCATACATACAGTGCCTTCCACCACGCAACGGTTGACAATCGCATGGAAAAGTTCAGGTTCCACCTTGCCGAAGCGCTCCACTGGATGCTTGGTGGTGGGCTTTTCCAGTTCAACATAGGCTGCACGGTTCAATGTCGAGGTGTCGGCCTTGTTCTTTGCAACCCAGGCGTCGAATTCTTCCTGGCTGACGCCGTCGTATTTGAAGCGCATGTGGGAGAAACCTGCACCGCTGTAGTTGGCGGAGAAGCCTTCCCAGCTGCCCGGTTCGTTGATGACTGCGTTCAATGTGGTTTCCATGCCGGGCATTGAATAGATCATGCCAGCCAGTGCTGGAATGTAAAAAGAATTCATCACGGTGCTGGAGGTGATCTTGAAGCGCACCGGCACGTTCACCGGTGTCACCAGTTCATTCACCGTGGCAATGCCCTGCTCGGGATAGATGAACAGCCACTTCCAGTCCAGCGACACCACCTGCACCACCAGGGGCTTGTGATCTTCCGCAAGCGGGGTGCTGGCATCAATTCGGTCCAGGGGGCGATAGGGGTCCAGCTTGTGGGTGCTGACCCAGGTCACCAGGCCCAGCACGATGATGATCAGCAGGGGCGCGCCCCAGATCACCAATTCCAGCTTGGTGGAATGGTCCCATTCCGGATCGTATTCAGCCTGGGTGTTGGCCTGGCGGTATTTCCAGGCAAACAGGCAGGTGAGGAAAATCACCGGCACAATGATGATCAGCATCAGCACTGTGGACAGCACGATCAGGTCGGCCTGTTGGGAGGCAATGTCACCCGACGGGTTCATGACGATGGTGTTGCAACCTGCAAGCAGGAACAACGGCATCACCAGCAAAAGACTAGGTTTCAGCAGCTTGAACATAATATCCAGCGTGGTTACAAGGGAAATCCATGCTAATTTACTGACATGGGCCTGCACTGTGGATTGGACATATTGTCCCAGTGGGTAAATAGTACTTTCAAGCCATTGAAAACAAAAATAATATTGAACGAAGCAAAGAATCGAGGAGAAGTTCAAATGACGGGCACAAGCGCAATCAACCCCGCAGCGGGCGCAAAAACCGGCGCCATCACACCCGGCCACCATGACAGCAACAGCAATGTCAGCCCCGGCGAAATCGCAATTGGCGTGGTCATCGGGCGGGCATCGGAGTATTTCGACTTTTTCGTTTACGCAATTGCATCGGTGCTGGTTTTTCCGAAGGTGTTTTTTCCCTTTGCAGACCCGCTGACCGGTACCCTTTATTCATTCCTGATTTTTTCCTTCGCATTCATTGCAAGGCCAATTGGCACAATTGCCCTGATGAAGGTGCAGGAACGCTTCGGTCGCGAGACCAAGCTGACAGTCGCCCTGTTCATGCTGGGGATTTCAACTGCGGGCATGGCCTTTCTGCCCAGCTATGCAACGCTGGGCATGGGTGCAATTGTGCTGCTGTCATTCATGCGAATTGGCCAGGGCCTGGCCTTCGGTGGTTCCTGGGATGGCCTGCCTTCCCTGCTGGCCTTGAATGCACCTGAAAACAGGCGCGGCTGGTATGCCATGCTGGGTCAACTGGGTGCACCAGTGGGCTTCATCGTGGCAGCCGGCCTGTTTGCCTACCTGCTGTCCTCCCTCTCAAGCCAGGACTTCCTGACCTGGGGCTGGCGCTACCCCTTCTATGTGGCGTTTGCAATCAACGTGGTGGCCCTTTTTGCCCGCCTGCGCCTGGTGGCCACCAATGAGTATTCACGCCTGCTTGAAGAACGTGAACTGCAGCCGGTGAAAGTGACTGAAATGGTGGGTTCGCAGGGTTACAACATCCTGGTGGGTGCACTGGCAGCACTGGCCAGCTATGCACTGTTCCACGTGGTCACCGTGTTTCCGCTGTCCTGGATTGCCCTGCATTCCGAGCGCTCGATTTCTGAATTCCTGGTGATCCAGATGCTGGGTGCAGTGCTGGCTGCAGGCTCGGTGGTGTTGAGCGGCCTGATTGCTGACCAGCTTGGCCGACGCAACACACTCGGTTTCCTGGCCATCCTGATTGCCCTGTTCAGCTTTTTCGTGCCCCAGATGATGGACGGTGGCGACAACGGCCAAACCGCTTTCATCCTGATTGGCTTCATTCTGTTGGGCCTGTCCTACGGGCAGGCGGCTGGTGCGGTAACAGCCAACTTCAAGGCGAAGTACCGTTACATGGGTGCTGCACTGACATCGGATGTGGCCTGGTTGGTGGGCGCGGGCTTCGCACCCCTGGTTGCGCTTGGTCTTGCAGCGCACTTCGGCCTGGAGTACGTCAGCCTCTACCTGCTGTCGGGGGCAGTGGGTTCACTGGCTGCGCTCAGCCTGAACCGTGCACTTGAGCTGAAAGACTGAGTTGAGAAGCTGACACAACGGGGCTGATTGCAGCCCTCCTGATTCAACTACCCTCCACCTGGATACGGCTCAGCCGGTCCATGGAGGGCCAGTAGATATCCCTGTTCCAGCCAATGCAGGGAAACACCACCCCCTGCATGTGGCCTGGGGTTTTTACACGGCCCAGTTCATCGCCAGTGTGAATATTCAACGCCACCACTTCTTCAGTGAACCGGCGGTAATCATTGATCCACACCACATCCGGATTGTTCATCAGCACCATGTGGCTGGCACAGCCAAACGGCGCTTTGTTCCACAAGGGTGCCAGGCTGTCGTCTGACTGAATTTTGAAGGCCTGCAGTACGGAATTGGCTGAATCATAGGCCAGGACAATATTGTGTTTCGGGCTGACCAAGGGTGGATTGGTCACGCTGCCGCCCTTCAGCCCGCACACTGGCCAGGCGTTCACCTGGTCTGGATCATTCAGGGAGACACGAATCAACCGGTTGGCCGTATTGGCCACGCCAGCCCTTTTCATGCTGTAAAGGTAACGGTGATGGCCATTGTCCATCAGCCAGGCGTGGCTGCCAGTCAGCACCATGTCCCAACCGTGAGTGTTGCTGCAGCCCTGCATGTAATCGGGTTGCCAGCCTCTGTCGAATTGAAGCTCTCCTTCTGCTTCATTCCATGTGGCGCGATAAACGTGATTCATGCCCGCCACATACACGGTATTGCCCACTGCACTCAGCCGGGCAATCGAGGGCTCAGGGCACACCAGCACCGGTGCAACCGGCTGCAGGGTAAGCGGATGAAGAATGCTGAGACGGGCCTTGTTGGTACGCGACAGGTTCTTGGTAACCACCAGGCCATTGTCCAGCACAATGAATGAATTGTAGGGGTCAGCTTCCGGCAACTTGAAGCTGGCTTTCAGTTCACATTGTCGGTTCAATCGGTGGGCATGGTTACCATACACCACGATGATGTCGCCGCTGGCATGAATGGCAAAACCACCTGGCCACATGGGCCCACCGGGAAGGCGTGGAGACTTGAATATTGTTTTCAATGTGATCGGATCAATCCGCTCCACGCAAGATGTCGTGGCAAAACCCAGTTTGCTGCGAAAAGCGGAATGGTGGAGCAGGAACACTTCGCCGGGTTCGCCCAGCAACAGCATGGTGGACAGCTGGGTGCGCCGGGTGGTCAGCCGAAGCTTTGCATTTTCAGGCCATTCAAATCCCGCTGTGGCTTGCATCCGCCTGGGGCCTGCGTCTTCACAGGGCCAGGGGCTGTTGAAATAGCCCGGAAATTCCTGATGCGGGCTGTGCTGGACGAGGCTCATTTTTAATACCAAGTGATTAACTACAGGCTTTGTACCCGGGTAAACCAGGCCAGGTCAAGCCGCAGCGCATCAAATCAAATCAGTTAAAATGCGGCATGAGCTCGCAAAACCCAAACAGCAACCCTTTTCAAACCACCTTCCCACTGGTTCAGGCGCCTATGGCGGGCGTTCAAACCCATGCGCTGTGCATAGCCGTCAGCAATGCAGGTGGGCTGGGCTCCCTGCCCTGCGCCCAGTTGACGGCAGACCAACTGTTCATTGAATTGCAAGAAGTGCAGCAAGGCACTTCAAGACCTTACAACCTGAATTTTTTCTGCCACACGCCACCGGAATTTGACAAGCACCGGAACCTGGCCTGGAAAAATGCGCTGGACCCGTTCTATCGGGAGTTCGGTCTTGATCCGGAGGAGTTTCCGGTTGGGCAAGGCAGAACGCCTTTCAATGCAGAACTGGCTGATGTGCTGGAAGAATTCAATCCGCCAGTGGTGAGTTTTCATTTCGGGCTTCCTGAGCCAGCCTTGCTTCAAAGGGTGAAGGCCACGGGTGCGAAAATCATGTCGTCTGCCACCACGGTGGAAGAAGCCCTGTGGCTTCAGGAACACGGCTGTGATTTCATCATCGCCCAGGGCCTGGAGGCTGGCGGGCACCGGGGGCATTTTCTGAACCACAACCTCAGCCACCAGATGGGCCTGTTTGCCCTGTTACCCCAAGTGGTGAAAGCCGTAAAAGTGCCTGTAATTGCTGCCGGTGGTATTGCCAATCCGCAAGGCGTGGCTGCTGCGATGGCCCTGGGCGCCAGTGCGGTGCAGGTGGGCACCGCCTACCTGCTGGCACCGGAATGCAGTACCAGTGCAGTACACCGTGCTGCACTGAAAAGCGAAGCTGCCCGCCACACGGCTTTGACCAACCTGTTCAGCGGCCGCCCGGCACGGGGCATCATGAACCGGGTAATGCAGGAACTGGGCTGCATGTCGGAATGCCCACCCGAGTTTCCAATGGCCACACCCGGCATCACGCCCTTGCGCAATGCAGCGGAAAAGCTGGGCTCGGGCGACTTTTCACCGCTGTGGGCCGGCCAGAATGCCAGCGAATGCCGGGATGCCCCAGCGGCAGAAATTACCCTTCACTTGGCCCAGGGTTTCAAGACAGACTGAACCTGCAGGCCTGAATCTGCCCCCGGCCTTTGAAAGTATAAGTGGTGTATACATCACTTCCACTTCCGACAATGGCCGCCACAACACCCACCCCTTCCCGCCGCAATGCATGGCTTGGCGTGGCATTTGCTGCAGCTTTGTTGCTGGCTGTGGGTTTGACCATTGTCTTGAATGAGAGCCGGATAAAGGCCTGGTTGAATCCACCTGCGCCAGCCCAGGCACAGGCGAAAGCAGGTCCGATTGATGCAGGCTTTGCCCGCAGCATGCTGCTGCACCATGCCCAGGCCATTCAGATGTCAATGATGATGCGCGAGGCCTCATCACCGGAAATCCAGGCCCTGGCGCAAGCCATCATCCTGAAGCAGACCCGTGAAATGGGCGTG
>DASUDJ010000331.1:0-2681 GCA_036275635.1 Limnobacter sp.
GCGCCTTCGGAGGTTTTGCAGGCGCATCCGGCAAAGTGCTCAGTTTGGCAAATTCCGCATAGGAACCGGGGGCGTGGAAACCCAGTGCACGGATCCGCTCTGCAATCGGGTCCACCGCATTCCACATTTCCGTGTACTGGCCCATGAACATGGTGTGCAGGGTGTTGAACATCGGCCCGGTCACGTTCCAGTGGAAATTGTGAGTGGTCAGGTACAGGGTGTAGGTTTCAGCCAGCAATCGGCTCAGGGCCTGTGCAATTGCAGCCCGCTGTTCATCAGGTATGCCGATGTTGATGGATGGCAGGTCGGGTCTTTGAAAGTCAGCCTTTGTTTTGCCAGACTTGATTTTTCCATTGCTTTTTGTTGCTGCCTTGGTCATGCCGATTAGCTCCTGAAAAAGGAATTGTTAGCGGGACAACGGGTTTGCAACAACTGCAATCCCATTGATATGCACAGAGCCCAGGACCAGCTTGTCATTCACTGGTGTCACCTGCGTGACGTAGTGAAAATAATCACCCGCCTTGTCAGCCTGCAGATTGGCAATCACATTTCCCTTTTCATCAAAGGCCAGGGCCATTGCATAGGGCTTGATCGGGAACTGCACATGATTCAACACTTTCGCCATGGCCTTTCGTAAGGCAGGCTTGTCGGCAAGCGAATCCAGCATGGGGTCGCGAAGGCTGGGAATGGCCAGCCAGAAATTGCCTTGGGCATCGGTGCGGATATTGTCTGGAAAGCCGGGCAGCGCGTCCACAAACGTGTCGTGTGTGCCTGCCTTTTCGCCTTTCAGCCAGTAGCGGGTGACCTTGTAGGCTGCGGTCTCTGCCACCAGCACATAGTCACCATTTTTCGAGATTGTTACACCGTTGGCGAAATGCAGGCCGCTGAGTAAGGTTCGCGTCTTGCCGGTCTGAAAGTCATATTCAAGCAGGCGGCCATTTCCACCATGCTCGACAATGTCCAGCACGTAGTTGTTCAGACCGAATTTGCTGGAGGCATCCGAAAAGTAGGCATAACGGCCATCTGCGCTCACGGCCACATCATCCACGAATTTGAAAGGCAGGCCTTCCGATTCGGTGGACAGCACTGTGACTTCACCTTGCGGGCTGACTTTCAACAGGCCTTTCACACCATCAGCGACTACCAGGAAACCGTCCAGATGAACCACCAGCCCCAATGGGCGCCCCTTGGTGTTGGCCACCAGTGCAAAAGGCGTGGTTTGCGGGCTTTCTTTCACCCGCAACTCACCCGCTTTGAAACTCACGATTTCACCCGTGTTCATGCCGGTGTACAGGGTGTCGTCTGCGCCTACCGCGATTGACTCCGGCTGCAGCAGGTTGTAACTGCCAAACACTTCTGCGGCTTTCAACTGGATATTGCGGGTATAGGGACCGGATTCAAGGCTGGGTGAGGCAGGCGGCTTCCAGGCCACAGGTTGAACCGGGGTTGAATCAAGCAACACAATGCCACCCACCACTGCAATCGGCAGCCCAACGACTGCAATCAAAAATTTGGCTATTCCCTTCATGTTGTTGACGCCTTTGATTTTCCGATAGCATGGATGATATCGGAGGAAACAATCCGAACCACAAGAATAACCAGGAGACAGGCTGTGAATTTTGAACCCAGCGCCAAGGCCAAGGATTTCGTGAAGCGCGTGCGCGCCTTCATGAAAGAGGAAATTGCACCGATTGAAGCGGCTTACTGGGATGCGATTGAAGCCCAGTGCAATGGCCGCGAATGGGGCAACTGGCGAATTCCTTCCCAGATGGAAGATCTGAAGGCCAAGGCCAGGGCCGCCGGCCTGTGGAACATGTTCCTGCCAGACGACAAGCTGGGCGCCGGTTTGAGCACCCTGGAATATGCACTGGTGGCCGAGGAAACCGGTCGCAGCCTGATGGCACCCGAGGTATTCAACTGCAATGCGCCCGACACCGGCAACATGGAAGTGCTGTGGAAGTACGGCAGCGAGGAGCAGAAAAAGCAGTGGCTTGAGCCCTTGCTGGCTGGAGAAATACGATCCGTGTTCTGCATGACGGAACCGGATGTGGCCAGCAGTGACGCCACCAACATGCAAGCCACCGCCACACTCGAGGGTGATGAAGTGGTGATCAAGGGCACCAAGTGGTGGAGCAGCGGCATTGGTGACCCCCGGGCAAAAATTGCAATCGTGATGGCCCGCACTGAAAACCCCGACCTGGACCGTCACCACCAGCACACCATGGTGCTGGTACCGCTGGACACCCCCGGCGTTACGATCAAACGCATGCTGCCGGTGTTCGGCACCTATGATGAGCCGCATGGCCATGGCGAAGTGGAGTTCAACAATGTGCGGGTGCCTGCCAGCAATGTGATTGCAGGGCTTGGAAAGGGCTTCGAGATTGCGCAGGGCAGGCTGGGGCCGGGCCGCATTCACCATTGCATGCGCTGCATTGGTGCGGCAGAAGAATCCCTGGATTTGATGATCAAACGCGGCATTTCCCGCGTGGCCTTTGGCAAGCCGCTGATCAACCTGGGTGGGAACCGCGAGCGTGTGGCCGAAGCCCGGCTTGCAATTGACCAGGCGAGGCTCCTGACCTTGTATGCAGCCTGGAAGCTGGACCAGCTGGGCGCACTGGGCGCAATGACAGAAATTGCAGCCATCAAGGTGGTGGCACCGAATGTGCTGGAACAGGTGGTGG
>DASUDJ010000332.1:0-7206 GCA_036275635.1 Limnobacter sp.
GTTTGGTCATGAGCTCGGCCATGCCACCCAGGCACTGGCAGGCACATTTCAGCAGGCAGAAAGGCAACAGGCCTTGCGCCTGACAGCCCAAGACACCAGCCAGCCATTGGTGACAGAACAGCAACTGGCCAGTGCCCTGAAACAGGCCAAGGAAACAATCCTGCTGAAGTTCAACAATCAGAACAAGGCACGCCAGAGTTTGGCTGCGGACCGATTGGATCTGCTGAAAAAATTGAAATCGCCACAGGAGGCGAGTACGAGCACATCCCCTCTTCAATCCTTCAAGGTGGAAGAGTCGGCCTTGCCCCTGGTGAATGCTGCAGGTACCGAAGAGGGTTGCTGTGGCAATGAAGGGAAACCAGCGAAGGCTGGAAAGCAGGAAAGTCACGGCTGCGATCATGATGAAGGTGGAGGTATCGTGATCGACCTGGATGAAGCGGCCCACGGTGCTTTTGCATCGACCAAGTACCTGAAAGAGGTGGCACAAGGCCGCCCGGAAGCGGTGGCAGACTCCTTCAAGAACAGCGCTGCAGAAATGGCCTCCAACCCGATTCATTATCTTGGCAAGGAACTGACGGAAAGTGGTGTGGCAGAGTTTTCCACTGCTGTGGGTGCAGGTGCATTCATGCTTCCGCTGGCGGCCCTGGCTGTGAAAGCCGGTATTGAAGAATGGCAGCATGGCAGTCATGAACTGAAAGAACTGAAGGCTGTGCGCAATGAACAGACATCCGCGCTGGAAGACCTGAAAGGTGCAGCGCAGGCACTGTCAAGTGATGTGTTGAACAGCAGAATCCAGGCGCAGGAGTTACGCCTGGAGAAAACCGCGGAAGCCATGAAGCAGGCGCAGAAGGACCGTGAAATTGGTGCCATGTCAGCTGCATCAGGACTGACGATTGGTTTGAAAGCACTGACAGACCTGGGTTTGAAAATATCCGTGGGCATCAAGGGCGCATTCACGGGCAAAGGCTTTTTTGCCCTGGGGGAAACAGCACAGGCCGGCACGGCTGCCGCCAGCACTGCTGTGGGTTTGGGTATTGCAGGCACCTTTGTTCTGGGGCCGCTGGCAGGCGTTTTCGCGACCGCACTGGGCGCATTGTTCACCGTCAAGACAGTCACAAAACTGAAGCAGCTGAAAACCGATTTTCAGTTGCTTAAATCCGACCTGAAAACCGACACACTGGCCCGCCAAGAGCAAGTACAGAAAGCGACGGCTCCACTGGAGGCCTTCCTGGTTCGGCAAGGAGAGAAGCGGATCGGTTTCTTCAAGGGCTTTGCAAGGTGGAACAAGGCTTTCATGGTGGGCAGTGGTCTTTATGCAGCCAGCGCGGCAACCAAGGCAGTGGTGGTGGGTGTAGCGGCCGCAGGTCTTGCAGCCGCAGTCAGCAACCCGATTGGCCTTGGCGTCATCACGGCCGTGGGCATCGTGGGCGCGATTGCAATGGGCATTACCTCGTTCAGCTTTTTAAGGGGACATGGCAAGCAGGGTAAATATTCACGCGCAACAGCAGCAGACCATGCCTGGGTAGACCGCAAGCTGATGACTGATTTGCACAGCATGCAGGCCATCACCAAGACCACACCTGCTGGTGAAACTGAAGAGGCATCAGCAAGTCACCCGGGCTTTGATATGGCAGGCAATTGCCTGAAGTACCTGGATACACAGAAAAACGAGCTGCGTGACTTCCTGGGCAAAGTGGCAACAAGCGCAAAAAAACATTCGCCAATGGAAAAGAATTTGTCCTGGTGGAAGTACATCGGCCGCAAAGTGATCAATGACAAGGCTGTTCGAAAATTCCTGGGCACTGAAACCGGGAAGCTGCAGTTCAGGGATTTTGTTCAGACATCACTAACGGCCAAGGTCGAGATGCTGGCTGAAAGGCTTCAACACCGGAAACTGTTGATGAGTGGCTTCGAGGCAGCAAACCCTGCTGCAGAAACCGAGGGTTTGAGTGCCGGCGAGAAGCTGAAACACGCGGAGGAAATGAGCAAGACTTTCAAGCGCATGGATCTTGAGTACAGCCATGACCAGGCGGAGCTGGAACTGAACCTGTTGCGGCTCAAAAAACTGGAGGCTGAGCCCATGCCAGATTTTGACTTTATTGCGTCGTGCATGGATGCGGGAAGCACTGTAAAGGAAACCGGCAAATTCCTGTACAAGGAGATGGACCGTGAAATACGGCATGCCCGCGGTGTGCTGTTTGAATCGCAACTGGAAGGCGCAAGACTGAGGGAAAAACAGTACCTGGCGCTGAAAAAAACCTGAAAAGGAAAAGGCCGGTTCCTTCACCCATGAAGTGTTGTAACCGGCTGATCGACTTTGAAACTTTCGGTGGCAAGCGTTTACTCAACAATGTTTTGAACTCGACATTTAACCAGATGAATAGTGCTCCACCCTACAGTCTTCAAATCAGCAGTGCCTTCACAAGGGCTGGCGCAACGACCTGCAACCCCAGCAAATCGCCTGACCAGCACAGGGGCAAAATTTCCAATGCGGTGCATCTGATCGCCCAGCGTGTATTCCATTGCCTGCGTCCAGGTGCCGAACAGCCCAAGGCACTTCATCCGAGTCTTGTTAAATTCAGGCAGAGCGCCATCGTATCCAGCAACACAGACTTCGTGGTTGACCAGGCAGCCAGATGCCTTGCCAATACCCGCAAGGCGTCGCGTGATAACCGGTTCAATCTGAGTCCGGCAGGTCGACAATCCAATAAGTTTGCGACCAAGAATTTGTGGGATGCAGTGCAGAACGGTCTTCGCCCTTTGTCTCATCTCACTCAACATGACCGACTGGATTTTGTGGGTCATGGCAGTAAGACCCATTTTGAAAGGTGCAAACCCGCCGAGTTGGCAAATGTAATCGCGGAATGCGGTCTGAAAGAAATTGGTGTCATCAAGCTGTCTGCATGCCTGATCGGAAAGGGCAGGTATCTCGAGGAATTTGCTGCAGCATTGAACGAAAAAGGAATTCGATTTGGATACCTGTCTGCGCCAAAATCTCTCGCCGTTGACATGCGCGTGACTATTGAGGCCTTGGGGCAGGACAGAACATTCAATCCCTTCTTTTTCTTGCCACCCAAGTTTGTTGGACTCCTGCCTGAAAAATTCAACCTGAAGACGCTCAAGGGCAACCTGGATATTGACTTTGAAAACCCTCGCTACAGGCGATAAAAAAACCGTTGCCGGCGACACCAGCAACGGTTTTCCTGAATAGGTCCGAGAAAGATTGGACCAGCTTAACGCGGCAATACAGTCGAACCCATCAGGAACTCGTCCACCTCGCGTGCAGCCTGGCGGCCTTCGCGAATGGCCCACACCACCAGGGACTGGCCACGGCGCATGTCGCCTGCAGCAAACACCTTGTCTACATTCGTGCGGTAGCAGCCTTCGCCATCGGTTGTGGCCTTGGCATTGCCCCGGTTGTCTTTCTCGACACCGAATGCGTCCAGGATGCTTTTCGCTGGGTTGGTAAAGCCCATGGCAAACAGCACAAGGTCAGCGTCGATGATGAACTCTGAACCTGCAATTTCCTGCATCTTCATCTGGCCAGTGGCCTCGTCTTTCACCCACTCCACCTTGGCGCAGCGGGCAGCTTTTACATTGCCCTTGCCGTCGTCGATGAATTCCTTGGTGGTCACTGCCCAATCGCGCTGCACGCCTTCTTCATGGGAAGAAGAGGTGCGCATTTTCATGGGCCAGTAAGGCCACACCAGCGGCTTGTTTTCTTCTTCCGGTGGCTGGGGCATCAGTTCAATCTGGGTAACCTGCTTGGCGCCATGGCGGTTGGACGTGCCCACGCAATCGGAGCCGGTGTCGCCACCGCCGATCACCAGTACATTTTTCTTGGTCGCCATGATCTGGTCTTTCAGCTTGTCGCCGGCATTCACGCGGTTCTGCAGTGGCAGGAATTCCATGGCGAAGTGCACGCCTTTCAGCTGGCGGCCAGGAATTGGCAGGTCACGCGGCACTTCGGAACCACCGGTCAGGATGACTGCATCGAATTGCTTCAGCAATTCTTTCGGTGTGATGGTTTCCTTGGCCAGGTTGGTGATGCCGCCTTCGGCCAGCTTCTCGCCAACGAACACGCCGGTCTTGAAGGTGACGCCTTCAGCCTGCATCTGCTCGACACGGCGGTCGATGTGGTGCTTTTCCATCTTGAAGTCAGGAATGCCGTAGCGCAGCAGGCCACCGATGCGGTCGTTCTTTTCGAACACGGTGACATCGTGACCCACACGGGCCAGCTGCTGGGCAGCTGCCATGCCGGCTGGGCCGGAGCCCACCACCGCCACTTTCTTGCCGGTTTTCTGGGCGGGTACCTGCGGTACCACCCAGTTGTTTTCCCAGCCCTTGTCGATGATGGCATGCTCAATGCTCTTGATGCCAACAGGCGCTTCATGAATACCCAGGGTGCATGCGGCCTCGCAGGGTGCGGGGCAAATGCGGCCTGTGAACTCGGGGAAGTTGTTGGTGCTGTGCAGTGTCTGCAGTGCAGCCTTCCAGTCCTGCTTGTAAACCAGGTCGTTGAAATCCGGAATGATGTTGTTCACGGGGCAACCGTTGTTACAGAACGGAATGCCGCAATCCATGCAGCGTGCGCCCTGGATTTTCGCTTCTTCATCATTCAGCGTGATAACAAATTCCTTGTAGTGCTTGACGCGCTTCTCGGGAGCCTCGCTGGCTTCCTTCAAACGCTCAAACTCCATAAAACCTGTGACCTTTCCCATTTTCCTAAATCCTCACTAACAGGTTGGTTCTCAAGCAGCCACCACAGGCTTGGCCTGTGCTGCCACATACAGTTCTTTCAGCGCGCGGCGATATTCTGTCGGGAATACTTTCACGAACTTCTTGCGCTCGGTGCCCCAGTTCTCCAGGATTTCCTTGGCGCGTTCGCTGCCGGTGTAACGGGCATGGCGTTCAATCAGGCCTTTCAGGATCACCTCATCAGGCTGACGGTCTGCACCACGTGCCGGGCTGTGCCAGATTTCGCGAGTGCCTGCGGCTTCCTGTTCGGATGCGGGCACCACTTCTTCCAGCTCCACCTGCGCCATGTTGCAGCGCTTGGCGAACAGGCCGTCCACGTCGTACACATAGGCCAGGCCACCGCTCATGCCGGCTGCAAAGTTGCGGCCTGTCTGGCCCAGCACCACCACGGTGCCGCCAGTCATGTATTCGCAACCATGGTCGCCTGTGCCTTCAATCACGGCGGCTGCACCGGAGTTGCGCACGGCGAAACGCTCGCCGGCTACGCCGCTCAGGAATGCTTCACCTGCGATTGCGCCGTACAGCACGGTGTTACCCACGATCATGTTTTCCTCGGATGCACCGCGGAAGTCATTGGTGGGGCGCACGATGATGCGACCACCGCTCAGGCCCTTGCCCACATAGTCGTTGCCCTCGCCCACCAGGTCGGCGGTCACGCCGTGTGCCAGGAAGGCACCGAAGGACTGGCCGGCTGTGCCGGTGAACTGGATGTGGATGGTGTCGTCTGGCAGACCGGCATGGCCGTACTTCTTGGCCACTTCGCCTGACAGCATGGCACCGGCTGTGCGGTTCACGTTCTTGATCGGTGTGATGAAGGAAACGCGCTCGGCTTTTTCCAGTGCAGGCTTGGCCAGCTGGATCAGCTTCTGGTCCAGTGCATTGTTCAAGCCATGGTCCTGCGTGCTGGTGTGCAGCAGGGGCTCTGTGGTGCCTTCCGGTACCCACAGCAGGCGGCTGAAATCCAGGCCTTTTGCTTTCCAGTGGGTAATGCCTTTCTTCATGTCCAGCAGGTTGGCGCGGCCAATCAGGTCGTCAAACTTGCGGATGCCCAGTTGCGCCATGATTTCGCGCACTTCATTGGCCACGAAGAAGAAGTAGTTCACCACGTGTTCAGGCTTGCCGGTGAACTTCTTGCGAAGCTCTGGGTTCTGAGTGGCCACGCCCACCGGGCAGGTGTTCAGGTGGCACTTGCGCATCATGATGCAGCCTTCCACCACCAGCGGTGCGGTGGCAAAGCCGAATTCATCTGCACCCAGCATGGCACCAATCACCACGTCGCGGCCGGTTTTCATCTGGCCGTCCACCTGCACGCGAATACGTCCGCGCAGTCCGTTCAGCACCAGGGTTTGCTGGGTTTCAGCCAGGCCGAGTTCCCAGTTGGTACCTGCATGCTTGATGGAAGACACGGGCGATGCGCCGGTACCACCGTCCTGGCCGGCGATCACCAAGTGATCCGCCTTGGCCTTGGACACGCCGGCAGCAATCGTGCCCACACCCACTTCAGACACCAGCTTCACGGAAATGGAAGCCTGCGGGTTCACGTTTTTCAGGTCGTGGATCAGCTGGGCCAGGTCTTCAATGGAATAAATGTCGTGGTGCGGGGGTGGGGAAATCAGGCCCACGCCTGGCACGGAGTAACGCAGCTTGCCGATGTACTCGGAAACCTTTCCACCGGGCAGCTGGCCACCTTCACCAGGCTTGGCACCTTGCGCCATCTTGATCTGGATTTGATCCGCAGAGGTCAGGTATTCAGCGGTTACACCGAAACGGCCTGAAGCCACCTGCTTGATGCGTGAACGCAGGGAGTCGCCCTTCTTCAGGGGGAAGTCTGCAACCACCACGTCGCCCAGGAAGCTCTTCAGGGTTTCGCCATCGCCAATTGGACCATTGCCCGGGCCAAACTTCTCAAGGCCGGCACGCAGTTCTGCGGTGTAGCGCTTTTCGTCTTCACCACCTTCACCGGTGTTGCTCTTGCCGCCAATGCGGTTCATGGCCACGGCCAGGGTGGAGTGGGCTTCGGTGGAAATCGAACCCAGTGACATGGCACCGGTTGCAAAGCGTTTCACGATTTCTTCAGCAGGCTCCACTTCCTCGATTGGAATAGCCTTGGCGGGATCAATCTTGAATTCGAACAAACCACGCAAGGTCATGTGGCGCTTGCTTTGATCATTGATGATCTGCGCATATTCCTTGTAGGTGTTGTAAGTGCCGCTGCGTGTGGAGTGCTGCAGTTTTGCAATTGCATCAGGAGTCCACATGTGCTCTTCACCACGGGTACGCCAGGCGTATTCACCACCGGCATCCAGTGCGCCGGCCAGTACGGGGTCGGGGCTGAATGCAGCCTGGTGCACGCGAATGGCTTCTTCCGCCACTTCGAACACGCCAATCCCTTCCACCTTGGTGGGTGTGCCGGAGAAGTAGGTGTCCACGAAGGCCTGGTTCAAACCC
>DASUDJ010000333.1:0-2935 GCA_036275635.1 Limnobacter sp.
GCACACCCGTTCGTACAGTTTCAGCAGTGCCCCCTCCGCCAGCGGCCTGGTTCGGCTCACCATCAAGCAGACTGCCACTGGCCTGGTCTCCCGTTACGTGGTGAATCGTATGCAGCCGGGTGAAATTGTTGAACTCGGCGATGTGTTTGGCGACATGACACTGGCCCACACACAGCCCGATCTTGCCAACCAACGCCCCAGCATGCTGTTGCTGGCTGCTGGCAGTGGTATCACGCCGATGATCAGCCTGGTTGAAGAACTGGAAGCCAGGGGTTGGCCAGCGGATGTGATCTTGATGAGCTGGGCACGCAATCCCGAAGATGTGCTGTTTGATTCAGCCCTGAAAGCAAAAGCCAACCCGCACTTCAGGTATGTACGCCTGTTGGAATCTGGTGCGAACCTGGCCGAAGGTGACCTGGCTGGCCGACCCAGTGCAGAGCAGTTCAATGCAGTTGCCGGGTCACTTGAAAACACCGATGTGTATGCCTGTGGACCAGATGGTTTCATGACGGCACTGCGCGGCATCCTGGGCAACACGCCGAAAAGTTTCCATGCGGAATCCTTCACGCCCATGGCATTGACCGTGGATGAAAACGCAGAAGTGAAAACCTTCACCGTGACCCTGACCAGGAGCAACCGAATCCTGGAAGTGAGCAACAACAAGCCCCTGCTGAAAGCCTTGCAGGAACAGGGCATCAACCCGCCGCATGGCTGTGGCATGGGCATCTGCAACACCTGTTCATGCGAAAAAATTGCAGGCACCACCCAGAACATGCAGAACAAGTCCGTCTGTGCGAACACGAATGCCCCTTTGCGCCTGTGCATCAATGCCGCGCAAGGCCCAGTGTCGCTCGACCTGTAAAACTGAATCCAAAAATACTGGAGCAAATCATGAGAAAAGCCGACCGTACACTGAGCCCTGCTGAACTTGAGCAGTTTGGTGCCGAAATTGAAGCCATCCGCCAGAAACACCTGGCTGATGTGGGCGAGCGCGATGCGCAGTACATCACGAAAATTGAAAAGGCAGTGCGCTACACCGAAATCGCAGGCCGCGGCCTCTTGATGGCTGGCATTTTCCCGCCTGCCTTTGTGCTGGGCACACTCACACTGGGCGTGTCGAAAATCCTGGAGAACATGGAGCTGGGTCACAATGTGATGCACGGCCAGTATGACTTCATGCAAAACAAGCGCCTGATGGGACAAACCTATGAATGGGACACCTGGTGCACCAGCGACAACTGGCGCTACAGCCACAACTATCGCCACCACACCTACACCAATGTGCTGGGTGAAGACCATGACATCGGCTACGGTGTGCTGCGCCTGTTCCCCGAGCAGAAGTGGGAACCCCGCTTCCTGCTGAACATTCCCATGATGGCACTGCTGGCTACTTTCTTTGAAAACCTGCTGGCCCTGCAAACCCTGGAACTTGAAAAAGTGATGAGTGGCGAGAAAACCCTGAAGGAAACCAAGGACCGCGCCATTCCCACCTTCAGGAAGGCCGGCCGACAAATCCTGAAAGACTATGTGTTTTTCCCGCTGCTGGCTGGCCCATTCTTCCTGCCGGTACTGGCAGGCAATTTCCTGGCCAACATCATCCGCAATTACTGGACCTTCACCATCATTTTCTGCGGTCATTTCACAGCCGATTCAGAGGTTTTCGACAAATCGGTGACTGAAAATGAAAGCCAGGCCCACTGGTACCTGCGCCAGTTGAAGGGTTCATCCAACCTGACCGGTGGCAAGTGGTTCCACATCATGTCGGGCAACCTGAGCCACCAGATTGAACATCACCTGTTCCCCGAGGTGCCCGCCCATCGCTATGCGGAGATGTCGGTGGAAGTGCAGGAAGTGTGCAGGAAGTACGGCCAGCACTACAACAAGGCATCCCTGTTCAAGCAGTTTTCAACCGTGGTGGGTCGTGCTTTCAAATACAGCCTGCCTGGTCTCGGTCGCAGGAATTCACAGGCTGTTGCCGCCTGAAACCGGTGCCACTCTGCCGCATGGCCTGAACGAACCTGCATGTAATCCTGATTTCCAGCTGTTGCGTTAGAAAGTGGGGGCCTTTCCCAAGGGGCACCCCCCACTTCATAACAAACATAGGAAGTCAGCCATGAAAAAACTACTCTCTGTTGCCGTCCTGACTGCTGCCGCAGCCAGCCCCGCCTTCGCTGAAGGCCCTTACCTGGGCGCCACATACAACAGTCTTGGAATCACCGACAGCCGAATTGGTGGCGTTGAACTGGATGTCGATACACTGGGCATTGTGGGTGGCTATGAGCTCAGCCCCAACCTGGCCGTTGAAGCACGCCTGCTGGGCGGTGTGGATGAGGAAAACTCTGGCGGCTTCGGGGCCGAAGTCGATTCCTACCTGGGTGCAAACCTGCTGGGCAAGATTCCCCTGAACAACCAGTTTTCCCTGTATGGCACTGTGGGTTACGGTTTTCTGGATGCCAACATCAGTGGTCCAGGATTCAACACCAGTGATGATGACGGCGGTCTCAGCTACGGTGCCGGTGTGATGTACAAAACCGGAACAGTCAACATCCGAGCCGGTTACGAGCAACTCTATGATCGCGACAATATCGAGGTGGATGGTCTGAACCTCACAGCGACTTTCGCGTTCTAAGGCGCCTTGCCCTCATCGGGAAAATCCGGTAGCCGGGTTTTCCCCCTGTATATCCTTCACCACACATCCTGAATAAGTGATTGTCCGACGCCATGAAGAGATGGCTTTTTGCGTTTCTTCTTGGTACTTTCCAAGGTGGAAGTGTTCGTACACTACGGATTAACTACACCCCGGGATTTCGAATGATCCGTGCCGGCATTTTTGCATGTGCCTTTTTCCTCTCCTTGCCGCTTTCTGCAGAGCCACTGAAGATTGGCGTCTCGGAGTCCATGCTGTCTCTTCCCTTTTACATCGCCCAGTCTGAAG
>DASUDJ010000334.1:0-12574 GCA_036275635.1 Limnobacter sp.
GAGGCAGTGCAAATCCACAAGGACGTAGGCTCAAGGCAATCACTGGGAATTCACTGGGGCACGTTCGAATTGACAGATGAACCGTTGGACCAACCCATCGGAGACCTTGCGCAAGCCTTGAAGAAAAATGAAATGCCTGAAGACAGCTTCAGGTTGCTGGGGCACGGGGACACAATCAACCTGGATTGATCACCCTGAAAAACGAAATGACCTGAATTGTCTGTCTAGGTCAAATCAAGCGGTTCAGTAGAGGCGTACAGTGGCGTACCAATGCATTCACCAGCAGGGAGTGCAGGTGTTGGTCGGAGGCCTTGTCCGACAGAAAATGAATGCCAGCCATGGAAGAATAAGCCGCCTCGGACACGTGAAAGGCAGTGTCCTGGATGATCAGGATCTGTGTGCCAGCAGCATACATGTCAAGCAAGGTTTGCTGAATCAGTTCGCTGGAGCGCTGAAAGCTGGAGCGCACCACCACGATGCCCACCTGGATGTTGGCTGCAGCAAGCGCGAGTTCCCGCCCGGTTTGGCGGGGCAACACCTCGTATTCACCCCATACCAATTCTGCAGAGGCGCACAGTTTTTCCAGCAACTGCCTGTTGGGTTCCAGTACCACCACACCGATTGAATCTTGAGCTGCTGCCATTTGTTCGCCTTTTTTGTCTAGGACAACTTCAAGCATTTCACCACAAGCAATCTTGCAGGGCAATCTAAATTACGCTATTCATGTAATAAAAATTCCCAATACGGCGTGCCGTGGACAGGTATTTCCGCTTAGAAGGCAATCGGGCGAAAAGGTTCCTGCCTGAACCTTGGCAACAGGCAGATTGATGCGGAGGCCAAGACAAAAACTCAATCCAGGCCCAGGTGGGGTTTCAGCAACTCATGCAAGCGCAATTCGGCCCTGAGAGTTTTCAGGGTAACCAACACACCGACGATACGCCGGTGCAGGAAAATGATTTCCTGGGGCGGAATCCTGAAATGCTTGGACATCATTTTCAGGGCAGCGGTTTGCCCCACCCGCACGGGTAGATCGGTGTCGCCAAACCGATAGGCACCGCCTGGGGTGTAAAGCCCCGGTGGAACGACCGAATCAAATGGCTTGCGGAATGGCTCCACGATTAGCTCAGTCAGGTCAGCAAAGCCCTCCAGCACGGAGACTGGCGTGTCTTCGCTCATCAACCCGATTTCCAGCACACCCTGCGCCACTTCCCTGCGGTTGTGCTGCAGCGAACCCCGCACAATCCTGCTGTAGCTTTCCACGAATGAAGGCTCGAAGGTTCGGGTGGCACCAAAGTCCAGCGTTACAACCCGGTCATCCTGGCCATTCGGATCAATCCGCACACGGTAATTGCCGAAATGGGGGTCGGTCTGGACCATTTTCCATTCAAAAAACTCCGTGACAAACAGGTCCACAAACGCCCGGCCCAAGGCATTGCGCCTTTCCTGTGACAAAGACTGCACTTCCGGGGAAGCCACGGAGAAGCCCGGCTCATAGCGGGTTGTCAGCACGCGCTGAGCACAGAATTCGGGATACACCCTGGGTACGATGAAACGCGGATTGTCCGCCAGCCTCTGGTGAAAAATCTCGTTGAACCTGCGTTCCTGGGCGTAATCGCATTCACGAACCAGCATGTCACGCAGCTCATTGAATACATCCGTCAGATCCAGTGCATTTGGCGCGAGGCGAGTGGCTGCGACAAGCCTGGACAGGGTGGCAATGTCACTGTCGATTGCATTGGCCACACCAGGGTACTGGATTTTAACAACCACCTTTTCACCCGTCGCTTTCACGGTGGCCAGGTGGGCCTGTCCCAGGGATGCGGCTGCAATTGGCTTGCGGTTGATGTCCAGTGCCTGCAGGGTCTTGTCACCCAGACTGTCCTGCAACTGTGGCTCGACAAAAGACCATGCAACCGCTGGCGTGTTGTCCTGCAGGGTGGCCAGCACTTCCACTGCCTCTTCCGGAAGGAAGTACTGCCCATAAAGAGACAGCATCTGCCCCGCTTTCATCACGCTGCCCTTCAGGCGACCCAGTTCATCCGCCAGCTCCCTGGCCTGCGCCCTGTAAAAACTGCGGTTGGCCTGTTCCTTGTTCTCACCGCTGCGAAACAGATTCCTTACAGCATGACCGGCAATTTTTGCACCGGCGCCCACGCCCATTCGGGTCAGGGCCAGGTTGCGCTCAAACGCACCTGTCTTGATCCTGTCCAGCGTGTTGTCATTCTGATCTTCAGGTTTTTCCTGCTCAGCCATTCGGTGAAAATTCCTCGTGTGATCCTGTTGTTCTTTTCCGGTTCGGCCGTATTGTAATTTCAGCTGATCAGGTGCAAATGAAAAACACCTCTAAACAATGCGGATGGATAAAGCGCCGGCCTAGCGCATCAGTTTGCGAAGCGCAGCAGGTGTGAAGTCTGCAGGCTTCACCTGCACATTGAACTCCGTGGCTGGTTCTTCATTCTGGAACGCACTGAACACGGACCTTCTTGCATTGAGGTCATGCTGTACTTCACCTGCAGTGTAAAGCCCCGGTGCATCATAGGCCTGCATCAGGTAGAGCATCTTGATACGCCACAATTCCCCCTTGCTGTCGTACTGGTCCATCAGGGCCACATACCAGCTGTCTTCATCAATGTAGAGTGTCCTTCGGGAATAGATATGTTCCGCACCTGGCTTCAGGACACCTTCAACCACCCACACCCGGTGCAGTTCGAAACGGGTCAGTTCCGGCTTCAGGAATGCGTCATTCAGCATGTTTTCATACTTCAGGCTTTTGTCACTCAGCCGGTAGTTGTTGTAGGGAATCAGCATTTCCCGCTTGCCCAGCAACTTCCATTCAAAGCGCTCAGGTGAACCATTGAAGCCGTATATGTCATCCACCGTGCGCAGGGCATCACTGTTGCCGGCCGGTGCGGCATGAACCAGTTCTGGTGCCCTGAGCACGCGGCGCTGCCCTGAATTCACCACCCAGGCATTGCGGGCATCGTCCTTGAAATTCAGCGTGTCCAGCACCAGTGCTGCTTCGCCGGATTGCGCTGAAGGCTTGGTGGATTCACCAATCAGCGCAAACAGCAGGTTGCTGCCGCTCTTGCCCAGGGCTGGTGCCCATGCAATGGTCTGGCTGCTTGCAAATGTGATGGGCTTGCTGTTGTTGCCCGCCACAAAGCTGGCCGTGTGGGAGCGAAGGCTTTGGGCTGGCCTGCGCAGCAGGGTATTCCAGATGGCCTCCAGTCCATTCCTGGGTTCCGGAAACGGCACGCTGGTGGACTGTACGCCTTCCAGTGCAATGCCGCCGTGGGCCAATTTTGGCTTGCCTGTTTCAGCACTGATGTGGCTGATCATCTCCGCAGAAAACGCGGCAGTGCGGTGGGTCTTGTACACCGGGATGTTGTAGTTCGGATAACGCTTGATCAAGGCCACCTGCCCGGGTGGCAACAGCTTTTCATGCTGGGCCAGGTTGGCCTGGTTGACAATGAACAGGGGCTTCTCACCGGAAAAAGGATCCAAATGACCTTTCCTTGGATCAAAGCCTGCAGGCGGTTTTGCAAGGCCACCCGTGTATTCCGGAATGGTGCCTGCTGAATTTCCTGCCAGTTCTGCACCCAGTGGGCTGAGTTTCTGTGCCTGCGTGGCAGCGAAAGGGGCGAGGGCCAGCAGCGCTCCAACCAACGAATGCTTGATCAACCTGTATTGCATGAAGCCACCTGCAGGAAAATAAGGTTCAGTGGAAATCACCACGCATTGACCGTGGCCACCCGTTTTACTTTACAGCAGCAACTGGCTGGGCGTGCAGCACTCGGCAGAAGTCTGCACCTTTGCCTGCACAGGAAGGCAGCAGGTCTGCATGTGCACTCGGCACCATGACATTGCATTGCATGCCAAAACCAAACATCGCTTGCTGCAGTTCATCAGCATCTGAAAAGTGCAGGTGCACCCTGCCCCGCACAAAAAAACCAAGCCCGGCCACGAACATCTGCGCCAGCGGATCGGAATTCTGGGCTTTCATGTGAATGTCGGAAAGGTAGGCACCATGGCTGAACCGCTTCAGGTTTTCCGCGATCCGGCGCCACAGCCCCAACACCGCAGGCGTGTCGAAATAATTCAGCAGGCCCTCGGTGATGATGGCCAACCCCTTACTGGTGTCGAGTTGCCCGACAATACTGTCCAGGCTGCCCGGGCCATGCTCCTTGAATGCATCAATTTCAACAACCTGGTGGTTGGGCGTTCTTCGCAGGCGCTCAGCCAGCAGGCCTTTCTTCTGAACCACCATCGCAGGCAGATCAGCTTCAATGTAGGTGATTTTTTCTCCGTACCGCTCCATGTAGAGGCTACCCCGAGGGGAGAGACCGGCCGCGATCTCAATCACCTGTTCAACCCTTCCAGACTCGATCAGCCCGGACAGGTGGTGATCAATCAGGTCGTGCCTCGCCAGCAGGAAATCCTCCAGCGTGGGGCCACCCAGGCTTTTTGAAAAGAACATGGAAGGCGCCAGCGCCAGGTGTAGCGCACTGGCTGGCAGGGATTTCAGTTCAGGAATGGAGCGGCCACTGTGCTGCCACACCTGCCCGGTGTACAAGGCAGTGGGGCTGATGCGGGCCGCAGGAATTCCTGATGTGAGCAATGTTTTCAGCATGCTGATACGCCTATGCAAGTGCGTGCGCCAACAGCAGGTCCAGGGGGACAATCTGCAGGGCCGACTGGTTGGTGCCTTCAAGGTAGACGGGGGGTGCAACGCCTGCCTCACAGGATTCCAGCCACCTGCTTGCACACACGCACCAGCGGTCACCAGGCTTCAAGCCTGGAAAGCGGAATTGTGGTTGAGGGCTGATCAGGTCATTGCCGCGCCGCAACTGGAACTCCAGGAATTCCTGGGTCACCTTGGCACATACCACGTGGCGACCCACATCATTCGGCCCCGTGCTGCAGCAACCATCTCGCATGAACCCTGTCAACGGCGAGAAGGAGCAGGCTTGCAACATGCCACCCAGTACATTTTTCTCCTGCATCAGATCACTTGCGGACATGATTCAACGCGCGCCGGGAATGGGCACCACGGCCATGGTCAATCGGGAAATGCAGGTCAGCTTGCCCTGCTCATCATGAAGCGCAATATTCCACACCTGCGATGTTTTTCCAGCATGCCACAGGCTGGCGGTGCCCGTCACTTTGCCGCTTCGCACACCCCGTACATGGTTTGCATTCACTTCCTGGCCCACGCAATAGAATTTGCTGTTGTCCACCAGCAGGTTGGCGGCCACACTGCCCAACGTTTCAGCCAGCACCACGTTGGCACCTCCGTGAACCAGGCCAAAGGGCTGAAAAGTGCGGTGGTCAGCTGGCATGGTACCGCGAATGAAATCAGGTCCTATTTCGGTGATTTCAATGCCCATGGCTTCACAGGCGGAATTCTTGCAACTGGCATTCAACTGCTCAAGTGTGGGCGTGGAAAACCAGATGGACTGTTTTTTTTCCTGCATGATGAATTGTGTCTCCGGTGACAGGTTTTTCTTTATTCTATGGGGGGTGCAGCCTGTTTTGAAGCCGACTCCAGCAGTTTTGCCACCGTGGAGGCCAGATTCAAACCAGTGTCCTCCTTCAGCCGGCTGCAATTTTCCTGCAGCTCTTCGCCATGCAATTCAAAAGCCACCTCGCCAGCCAGCGCAACCACGTTGCCACTGCTGCAAGGCGACAATACAACAGCCTTTCCATCGAAAGCATCAACAAAGCGCTGCCTGCCCTGTGCTGAATCTTTCTGATTGCTGAGCAGGTTGACCACCACGTATCCACCTTCATTCAGGCGGGACTTGCAATCCAGGTAAAACGCCGTGGAATTCAAGGGGCCTACCCTGGCCTTGGCATCAAAGCCATCCACCATGATGAGGTCGAATTGGCGCGTACTGCTGGCCATGAAGTCTGCACCGCAACCTACCTCAACCTGGAATTTGGGCGAGGATCTTGGAAGCTTGAAATGCAGGCTGGCAGCCGCCACCACGGCATGGGAAATTTCCACCGTGGTGATGTGGCAATCAGGCCTGTGCCTGTGTAAAAACTTGGGCAGGGCACCCACTCCAAGGCCCACAAACAGCGCAGTGCGCGGCCAGGCCGGGCCGGGATTCAACAGCAGGGGTGCCATCATTTCCCGGGTGTATTCCAGTTCCAGTGCATAGGGGCGCGAAATCCGCATGGCGCCCTGCACCCATTGGCTGCCAAAATGCAGTTGGCGAACGCCCTTTTCTTCGCTGATCATGATGTCCATAGGGCGCAAGCATAACCCAATCAGTGAAACAGGGCCTGCCCCATTTTCAAATGATCGCCTTCCTGCAGGCTTTCTGCCAGTTGCCAGTGGCCGGGCACCAGCAACACGATGGTGGAGCCATGTTCAAACCAGCCCAGTTCCTGCCCCTTGTGAATTGGGGTATTCAGATCATAGTGCAAGGGGCCGGCATGGTGTTGGTGAAAAACCTCGCCGGTGCAGTGAAGGCGAATGCCCGCCACCAGGATGGCGGCCACTGGCACTATTGCAAAAGTGTCGACCTGGCTGGATTTGCCGCTTACCTGGCCACTCAGCACTGCACGTTCATTTTTGCAGAACAGCTTTTGTATCCGCTTCAATGCGGGAGGATTCACATTCCAGGTGTCGCCAAATACATAGTCCACCTGCTGAATGATTCCATCCACAGGTGAATGCATGCGGTGGTACATGCTGGCGGTGATGCGGATGGTCACATACTGGTGGTTCATGAACCGGTCGGCCAGTCCTGGTTTCACCAGTAGATCCTGAAGCGCATATGGGAAACCTTTTACCTGTAACAGGCTGCCCTGCTCCACCCAACCATGTGCACCCAGGATTCCATCGCAGGGGCTGCATGCGGTGGCATCTGCATCAATTGGCCGCAGACCGGGTTTCAGCTCGCGGGTGAAACAATCGTGGATGGAATTGAATTGCTGCTTCTGCGCTTCATGCAGGTTCAGTTCTGTGCAATTTCTCCAGAGCCACAGGGCTGGCCTTGCGAAAAGCGGGTGTTGAATCCTGCTGATCTTGCCCATCAGCCAGGAGGTGAACAGGCGTGGAATGCGATTGGTGACCAGGAAGTTCAGGCGGTTTTCAATTTCAGGAATGTTCAATTTAATCAGCCTGTCACCGAGAAAGCGTACAACCCTACCTGTTGTATCTGACAGAAATATGTATGAACCTGGAAAGCGTGATCCTACTGACTGCAGCCGGTGTTTACCTGGGCTTCAAGGCACACCGCAGACTGCAGCTGTCCCGTGCAAAACATCCTGGCCTGAGCGGGCATGTGCGCATGGCCAAGCGTGTTTCAAAGCTGCTGCCCAACTACAGCCTGGAAGGAAATGAATTTTTCAGCTGCGATGATGCCGGTCCTGCTCTGGGAAGCCGGCGGCGCAGGGGTTTTGATCAATTGGCTGCTGATCTGCAGGCCAAGATGCCAAAGGGAAAGGTCCTACTGCAACAGGCCATCAGCAGCATTTCCGATGCCCAATTCACCCACCTGTACCGTGTGCCATTCCAGTTCCGCAAAATGGCCAGCGCCCACCTGCTGCCCGCCACTTTCCTTGAGCGGTCTGAAGGCGTTCGGGTATGGGATGTGGACGGCAATGAATACCTGGATGTCACGGGTGCCTACGGCACCAACCTGCTTGGCCATGATGTTTACAAAACCTTCATTCGAAAGGCTTCCGAAGACATGAATGAACTGGGGCCGGTGCTGGGCCCTTACCACCCGGTGGTGCTGGACAATTCGCGGCGAATTCTTGCGCTGGCCGGGCAAGATGAAATTTCCTATCACATGAGCGGCACCGAGGCTGTGATGCAGGCTGTGCGCCTTGCCCAGTACCACACTGGCTGTGAAAGGATTGTGCGTTTTGCAGGTGCCTACCATGGCTGGTGGGGCGATGTGCAGCCCGGTATTGGCAACCCTGTGAGTGCTGACCGCACACTGACCCTGCAGGACATGAGTGAGCGCAGCCTGAAAGTGCTGGCGACCCGCAAGGACATTGCCTGTGTGCTGGTGAACCCCTTGCAGGCCCTGCACCCCAACATGAATGCACCCGGTGATTCCGCCTTGATCAGCAGTGGCCGCAAGGCAGCATACAACAAGGAGCAGTACAGCCAGTGGCTGAGAAAGCTGAGGCAGGTGTGCACCGCCAATGGAATCGTATTGATACTGGATGAAGTGTTCCTGGGTTTCCGCCTGGCCAAGGGAGGCGCGCAGGATTATTTCGGCATTCGCGCGGACATGGTGACCTACGGCAAAACCCTGGGTGGCGGCCTGCCGGTGGGTGTGCTGTGCGGCAAAAGCGAGCTGATGAAACGTTACCGCAACAGCCGACCCGCAGACATCTGCTTTGCAAGGGGTACCTTCAATTCACACCCCTATGTGATGAAAACCATGAACCTGTTCCTGAAACACATTGACAGCGTCGAGGCCGAGCAGATGTACAGCACGGTAGACAGCACCTGGAACAGCCGTCGCGCGCTGCTGAATGCCCGCCTCGCAGAAATTGAACTGCCAGTTGAGGTGCAGAACATGACCTCGATTTTCACCATCCTGTACACCCGCCCTTCCCGCTTCAACTGGATGTTTCAGTACTACCTGTTACAGGCGGGCGTTCTCTTGAGCTGGGTTGGCTCAGGCCGCATGATTTTCAGCCACAACTTCAGTGATGCCGACTTTGATGCATTCTGCGACCGCTTCATCCAGGCCGCACGCAATATGCAGGCTGACGGTTGGTGGGAAACCGGACCAGCCTGCAACACAAACCAGAAAATTCAACGGCGGGTACTCAGGGAAACATTGCGCGCCCTGACATCATCCATCGGATCAATCAGTTCACCTTTCAACAGGTAAAAAGGCGACTTGTAGTAAATCTTCACATCATGAAACGGGTCGGTGATGATCTTCAATGCCCACACCAGGCCTGTTTCAATGTTGTAGATGAAAAACAGGTGCACAGTACGGAACACCAGGCCTGCAAAGCCCAGCCACAGCCAGTATTCACCCACTGTGCGCACGAAACTGTTGATGTTGGCACCCGTGGGTGGCAAGCCAAAAGTGGATGGGCTGAACCACACCAGCACTGGCAGTGCACCCCAGATGCTCAACAGCACCACCTTGCGACGCAGGTTGTAACCCACCTTGATGTCTTCCTTGTAATCATGGGTGGCCTCATTCACCTCATCATAGGTTTTTGGCTCGAAGAAAAAATGGCCGATCTGGCGACTGGTCATGGCCACCAGCCAGGCCACCAGCGCGGCCGCCACCGGGTCGATGAACAGCAGCACATAGCCGAACAGAAAGGACAGCGCGCTCAGCAGGTGAAGGCTTTGATTGATGCGGCTGTGATGGTAATAGCGGTGGTCGTCCCAGCGCTGCTGGTGCAGAGTCTTGAATATTTTTTTCATGAGTACTGGCAGAAAGGATTGAAAAAAGTTGCAACCCCTCTTTATGCCAGTTGCGTGTTGCGGTTTCGTGTAAAAGCAGCGGCCCGTTTTAGGCCTGACCGGCTGAGGCCTTTCAATTGATCGCCTGAAAACCTGTGTTTCCCTTGCTGAGCCTTGCAGGTCCTAAGGCCGACCCTCCAAAAAAGATGGTCGGGCTCGGCCTCTGTTGCCCCTGCGTGGCAACAACGGCCCCGCTTGGCACGCAAGGGCAGGTTTTCCTGAAGGCGATGCAATTGAAAAGCCTCAGCCGATCAGGCTACTGGCGCTGGGTTTGTACGCGAGGCTGGGTGAGCCTAGCTGGCTTCGGGAGCAAGGCTGCGGAGAAATCGGCGACAAGCGGCCGAAAGCGGTTCTGCCTGCGCGGGTCGACATGCATGGACGTGGACGAAGAAACGTGGCGCATCACCGCAGATTAGCCAATTCTGCAATGGTGTTGCCTGTTCCGCACTTCAGGAAAACCGCCCCGCTTGAACACGGCTTGAATGTTCGCGGGCCGGTGAAACCGGCTGCGACACCCAAGACCCGACCGTGTTTTTTGGAGGGCTTGGGTGAATGAGATGCCGGGCTTCAAGAAGGGATCAGCGGTTTTCAGTGCGGGACTGGCACACCATGATGAATTGGCAGAATTGTCACGTGGAAGTGGCTGACTTACTCAGCGCCCCAGCTCGCCCCTCGCAATCATTTCCTTCATGATTTCCGATGAACCTGCATAAATGGTCTGCACCCGCGCATCTGCAAAGAAACGGGAAATCGGATACTCCTCGGTGTAGCCATAACCACCAAAAAGCTGCAGACATTCATGGGTCAGCTTCACCTGCAGCTCGGTCGACATCAGCTTAAGGATGGAGGCCTCTTCCGTGCTCATTGCCCCCACCTTGAAACGGGCTTCACACTGGCGCAGGTAGGCCTTGGTCAATTCAAGCTGTGCGCGCAATTCTGCCATCTTGAATCGTGTGTTCTGAAACTGTGAAACAGTGGTACCGAAGGCTTTCCGCTGTTTCACATAATCCGCAGTAATCGCCATAGCGCCTTCACAGGCACCTACTGCTTGCGAGCCCAGGCCCAGGCGCTCACGCGGAAGTTCCTGCATCAGGTACACAAAACCCTTATTCTCTTCGCCCAGCAATGCGTCCGCAGGAATGCGCAGGTTGTCGAAGAACAGTTCCGCCGTGTCGTTGGAATGCTGGCCCAGCTTCTTGATGCCCTTGCCCTTGTTGAAGCCAGGCAGGCTGCTGTCCACCAGGAACAGGCTGATGCCTTTTGCACCCTTGGTGGTGTCGGTTTTCGCAGCAAGCACGATCAGCCCGCAGTGCAGACCGTTGGTGATGAAAATTTTCGAACCGTTGATCACCCACTCATTGCCATCCCGAACGGCATAGGTGCGCATACCCGCCAGGTCGCTGCCGGCGCCGGGTTCTGTCATGCCGATTGAACCGACGATTTCACCCGTCACCATGCGGGGCAACCACTGGGCTTTCTGCGCAGGCGTACCCAGGTTGTTGATGTAGGGCATCACGATGTTGGCATGCACATTCAGTGCGGTGCTCAGGGAGTGCAGGTTCAACCTGCAGGTTTCCTCGAGAATCATCAAGGCCACTTCAAACGGCGCACCGGCTGCACCATATTCCTCGGGCATGTCGGGGCCCAGCATACCGGCCGCGCCCAGCGTCAGCCAAGCCTCCTTTGGCATCCAGCCGTCTTTCTCCCACTGGTCATAGTGCGGGATCACTTCCTTTTCCAGGCAGCGCAGCAGCATGTCCCGGAACAACGTGATGTCCTCGTTTTCAACTGAATTGATTTGGTCGATGGCGCCCATGATGATTCTCCCCTACCGTTTTTATTTCGCCTGCATGCGGATGCTGCCGTCGATGCGGATGGTCTCGCCGTTCAGGTAATTGTTTTCCACGATGGACACGCACAGGCGACCATATTCCGCAGGCGCACCAAAACGCTTGGGGTTCTGCACCATGGCAATCAGGGGTTGGCGGTATTCCTCGGAAACACCCTGCATCATCGGCGTGTCGAAAATACCCGGGGCAATAGTCATCACGCGGATGCCATAGCGGCCCAGGTCGCGGGCCATGGGCAGGGTCATGCCCACCACGCCACCCTTGCTGGCTGAATAGGCAGCCTGACCGGTCTGCCCATCAAATGCAGCAACCGAGGCGGTGTTGATGATCACACCGCGCTGGCCGTCTTCATCTGGCGTATTTTTGGCCATGGCTTCAGCAGCCAGGCTGGCGATGTTGAAGGTACCGATCAGGTTGATGTTGATTGTTTTTGCAAAGGCTTCCAGTGGCAATGCCTTGCTGTCACGGTCAAGCGTTTTGCCGGCAGTACCCACGCCTGCACAATTCACTGCAATATGGATTGCGCCAAACGCAGCCAGGGTGGCATCAATGCCTGCACGGGCTGAGGCGGCATCGGCCACGTTCACTTTCTGGAAAATCACCTTGCCGGGGTGTGCAGCCTCTGCAGCCTTGCCGGCTTCCTCATTCATGTCAAACACGGCAACTTTTGCACCGGCTGTCACAAACTGCTCCACTGTGGCCAAGCCCAGGCCAGATGCACCACCGGTTACCACGGCCACCAGGTTATTCAAGTTCATTTCGAGTCTCCATCACTGCTGTTGTTATCAAGTGGCTAAAGATTAACGCAGAAACATGCCGCAGGTTGGAGTATGGATTCGAACGAACGTTCGTTTTTATGATTTTGTTTCAGGGTGATTGTCTATGCGCCCTTCTTCAGGTCCACATTCAGATAGCGCCAGAAGTCAGCTGCCACCGGTGAAGGCCGCTTGCCGTTTGGGCGCACCGTGTACCAGTTGGCATGGATCGGAAAGCTTTGCACATTCAGAATCTGCAAATCGCCAGTCGCTGTGCCTGCATTCAAGGCATGCTCGGAAATGACTGCCAGCCCCATCCCACCCTGCACCGCCTGCTTGATGGCCTCATTGCTGCCCAACTCCAGCCTTACCCTGGGTTCAAACCCGAGGCTTTCAAAATGGGAGTCACAGGCCAACCGGGTGCCTGAACCCCTTTCCCGCAGAATAAAAGGGTGACGGGCCAGTTCAGTCGGCTTCAAGCGCTTGCGCTGGGCCAGCGGGTGGTTTGC
>DASUDJ010000335.1:0-2547 GCA_036275635.1 Limnobacter sp.
GCAGCCGTGGGCTGGGCTCTGGGTGTGCAGGCCTAGAGCCGATATCAGTTCAGGCCGTCTTCTGCTGGAAGTATTGGCAAGGCGATGATTTCAATGCCTTCATCACGCAACTCTTCGAACTCTTCCGGACTGGCCTGTCCGCGGATGGCACGCACCGGCGCTTCTTCATAATGAATTTTCCGGGCTTCTTCTGCAAAGCGGTCGCCTACATCTTCAGAATGATTGATCAGGGCCTGGATGGCCTGCCGGGCCATCACGAATGCAGTGGCTACGTCCACAGCATTGGTCTTCTGGCTGGCCGCCGGGGCAGCCTTTGCTGCAGGTGCCGCTTCAATACCGGTAGGGGCAGGGGAATCTGTACTGCCGGGTTTGCTGCCGATGTTGATGCGTGAAGGCACCTTGCGGATACTGCTGGTGCCGCATTCGGGGCAGGTCAGCAGTTTCCGCTCGCGCTGGGAATCGAAATCCTCGCTGGAGCGGAACCAGCCTTCAAAGCGATGGGAGTATTCGCACTCCAGATCGTAAATAATGATTGCCACTGTGTTTGATACTTTTCCTGAATTTGGGTATTTTACAGTGGAATGGTTTACCCAGTCCGGGTTGTAACTTCCTTCTACAATACGGCTCGCATAATCAAGGCCCAAAAGAGGTTGTCATGCCAAGAAAGAAGTCGATCGAACCGCATTTGCGCGGCATTGTTGATCTGGTGTCCGCCACGCTGGAACACGGAACCCGACAGGTGGAGGGCGTCCATCGCAAAATTGCGGACATTCCATTTTCCGTTCTGAATAGAATCAGGCCGATCGCACCGGTTTCAAACCTGGTACACAAGGTCGAAAAAAAGATTACCCATTCCGCCTACGACACGGTTCGCCTTGTGGCCAAGGTGGGCGCACAGGTGGTACACAATGTGCTGCCAACTGACCCGGCCAGCCACGGCATTTCAAAACCCGAGTACAAGGTAGACCACGAGCACTTGCGCAAGCAGAAAGCCGCCAAAAAGCCCTGACGGTGGGTTGAGAGCGCCCTGCGAGCGCCGTCGGCTCTCGCTTGTCTTTTTTAACTCCAAGGATTAAATTCATATTATGAGCGTATGCGCATATAAAGAATTTACTGATCCATTTGGCATTTCCAAGTTGCATGGATTGTCAGGAGGCAAATTTGTCATTCGACATTTCACCCGCCATGCCGTTGGGCCGGCTTCGCCGCGCGCCTGAAAATTTTCTGAGCCGCAGTGATGTGGCTTTCATAAGCCGTGCAAGTGAAACAGACCGCCGCAGTTTCTTCCGGAAAGCATTTGCGGTGGCCGCGCTGGGTTCATTGACAGCGCGGAATTCGCAAGCTGCAGAACCTGGTGCCAGGCTCAGTGGCAGCCTCGGTGCCAATGCCGGTGGTCAACCGAGCGGTGACCCGGCAATCATCAACCTACCCGACCATACAAAAGGCCTGGGTCAGCCAGTGGCTTCCATGCCTTATGGTATGCCCTCCCAATATGAAAAAAACCTGCAACGCCGCGAATCGCCGGGGCTCACGAGGGTTTCCGCGGCCTCTGTGTCCTTCTGCCCGCTGCAGGGCCTGTTCGGAATCATTACGCCTTCCGGCCTGCATTTTGAGCGTCACCACCAGGGTTGGTGGGACATCGACCCCACCCGGCACCGCTTGATGATCAACGGCCTGGTGAAGCGTTCCATGGTGTTCACGCTGGATGAATTGATGCGCATGGAGCCGGTTTCCCGTATCCACTTCATCGAGTGCGGCGCCAACTCCGGCATGGAATGGGCCAATGTGGCAGTGCCTACGGTGCAATACACGCATGGCATGCTGAGTTGTTCTGAATTCACGGGTGTACCCTTGATCAAACTGCTCGAGTATTGCGGTGCCGATCTGAAAAAAGCCCGTTTTGTCCTGGCTGAAGGGGCGGATGGTTCCTCCATGACGCGCACGATTCCGATGGAGCTGGTTGAAAATGGCGAGGTGCTGCTGGCCTACGGTCAGAATGGTGAAATGCTGCGCCCCGAGAATGGCTATCCGCTCCGATTGGTTGTGCCTGGTGTGCAGGGCGTCAGCTGGGTGAAGTACCTGAGGCGGATTGAAGTAGGCGACAAACCCTGGGGCACCAAGGATGAATCCCTTCATTATGTGGATTTGATGCCGGATGGCACCCATCGCCAGTACACCTCCATACAGGAATGCAAATCGGTGATCACCACGCCATCCGGCGGTCAGAAGTTGTTGAGCCCTGGCTTCTACAACATCACCGGCCTGGCCTGGAGTGGCCGTGGAAAGATCACAGCCGTGGATGTGTCCACTGACGGCGGCAGGAACTGGAAAACCGCAAAGCTGCAGGGCCCGGTGCATGACAAGTCCCTGACCCGTTTCAATCTGCCCTGGGTATGGGATGGCAAAACCGAGGTGTTGCTGCAAAGCAGGGCTGTAGACAGCACCGGCTATGTGCAGCCCAGCTACCGAACCCTGCGGGCCGTGCGGGACGATAAAAGCATTTATCACAACAATGCAATCCAGACCTGGCGGGTGGATGTTTCAGGT
>DASUDJ010000336.1:0-2614 GCA_036275635.1 Limnobacter sp.
GTTTTTCACTTTCCTCGGGTTTTTCCACTTCCGGTGTTCGCCAGGGGGCCATGAACTTTACCAAGTGTACCTTTTCAGCGCAGCCATTCAACAGGGGCTTTTCCGGTGCCCGGATTGGCGAACCCGTACATCAACGCATGATGCGCAAACCGGAGTGCATCCTGCAGGATGGCCTTACAGTAGCACTGCAACTGGAGACGCCAAAAAACTAGGTGGGGTGATTCACTGTAAATGGGTATAAAAAAACCACGGGTTTGAGGCCGTGGTTTTGTGGTTTTGCCATCTTCAATTCCGATTTCACCGGCTTTCAGGCTCGGTCATGAAGCCCAGTTTTTCAACACCGGCCCGTTGGGCCGCAGCCATCACCTGCACCACCTTCTCATATTCCACCGACCTGTCACCTTGAATACGCAGCTCCGGCTGCTTTTCCTGCTGGGCCACTGCATTCAGGCGGATTTCAAGGTTTTCAAAACTGAGTTCTTCATCATTCCACATCAGGCCACCGTCCTTGCGCACCGTCAACATGACCACGTCTGGCTTGACCTCGGTGGGCTGCTGGCTGGCCTGGGGCAGGTCCACCTTGACCGAATGTGTAATCACCGGCACGGTGATGATGAAAATGATCAGCAGGACCAGCATGACATCCACCAGGGGTGTCATGTTGATTTCACTGATTTCCTGCGCATCATCCTGCGTGTTGAAGGACATTGATCAGGCCTCCTTCTTCAGGGGCACGGTGCGAACAGCGGAGTCTTTCTGCATCGGTGAGCCCGTCAGGAAGTAGGCATGCAACTGGCGCGCAAAGCGGTTCAGCTTGCTCAAAAGGCCCTTGTTCGCACGGGTCAGCGCGTTGTAACCCAGTACAGCGGGAATGGCCACTGCCAGTCCGAAGGCGGTCATGATCAGTGCCTCACCCACCGGGCCAGCCACCTTGTCAATACTGGCCTGGCCAGAAACACCAATGCCCACCAGTGCATGATAGATACCCCACACGGTGCCGAACAGACCTACAAATGGCGCAGTGGAGCCAACCGAGGCGAGGATGGACAGGCCTGACTGCAACCTTTCAGCCGCTTCATCCATGGCACCGCGCAGGGCTTCACTCAGCCAGTCTGCAAGGCTGATCTGGCCGTGCAGGTCGTCCTTGTTGGTGCTGTGGTGGTTGACTGCCGCCTGGCCCTCAATCGCCATGTGGTGAAAGGGGTTGCCGGTGTCCTTGCCCAGCACCTGCAGACCTTCGGCAAAGCTGTGGGTGTGCCAGAATTTGTCCACGGTGCCCACATTCTTGCGCAGCCGGTACAGGCGGATACTGCGGGTAATGATGACATACCAGGATGCGATCGACATCAGCAGCAGCAGTACGGCCACGCCCTTGATTACCCAGTCACCCTGGGCCCACATGGCCGCCAGGCCGTAAGGGTTGTTTTCCATTTCATAAACCTCGCTTTGGATCAATATTCTCAGTTATTCAGCACAAAGGAAACAGGCTGCACATACCAGAAGGGTATGGGTTTGTCGCCCCGTTTCGCTGGCACGTATTTCCAGGTTTTCACGGCCTGAAGGGCTGCATTGTCCAGCCTTGGAAAACCGCTTGATTTGTTCAGTTTGATGTCGCCCACGCTGCCATCCGGAAGAATGTAGACATCCAGCATGACCCGCCCCTGTTCACCCAGGCGCCGTGACAGCGCAGGGTACTGTGGTGCCGGGTTGTTCAGGTGGGCGGCATCTGTACGGGGTGGAGTCACAGGCTGCGCAGTTTCAGGCGCGGTTGCAGGCGGTGCAGGTGGAGCCGCCGGTGTTTCAACCGGCGCAGGTGCCGCTTGCACAGGCGTGCTTTCACGCACGGGCTCAGACTGTGGCGCCGGCAGTGGTTTGGCCACCGGCGTTGGCAGGGGCTTGGGTGTTTGCTCAAGCTGTTTCACCGGCTTGGGTGGAACCGTCTTTTCCGGCCTGGGTGGTGCAGGTGGCGGTGGGGCCACCTTGGGCTGTGGTGCAACAAGCACGCCCACCACGCTAGGTGGCAGGGCTTCCGGCTGGGTAATCTGCAATTGGCGCGCTGCCCAGTACAGGCCCGCTGCATGCACCAGCAACACCGCCATCAGCGCAAGCAGGTCGGTGATTCGGGCAGCAAGATAATTCGGAAATTGTGGGGATGTTACTGGAAGGGTCGTCATGCTGTTCAGTTGTTTTTCCGGCTCGTGATTGTCAAAGCCAGGCAAATTTCATGCTCTCCAATTCATTGATTGATTTTTTTTGAATGAGAATTAATATCAAAAAGTGTAACAGAACTGGAGCACTCCGGGGTCATGTCGTTTCAATAAAGCCTGCGGGTTTGAGGCGTCAGGGCAAACCGTGTGTTTCAACTGCATCATTGGCCGCGGCCGGCGCAATTTTGAATACACCGTATGCTGGTGAAGAAAAAGATGCACTGGCTTGCGTTGGCTGGCTTGTGCGGAAGGTTCAGTTCAAGAGGGCAGGCCAGTAGCGCGGGTTGCCACCTGTTGCGAAGAAGGAGATCACACAGCCGACCTGTCTCAACTCCCGCTTGAAACGAACGAAACGAGAAGTATTCTCATTATTGTTGATGTCCTTTCATGTTTGCAAGGCTTTTCTG
>DASUDJ010000337.1:0-8490 GCA_036275635.1 Limnobacter sp.
CAAGGCTGATCTGTTCCCGGCGGCTTTCAGCCCGGCCTTGCTGTTCCTGCAAGCGAATCAATTTCACCTGCGCCTCATGCATGCGACGGGTAATCTGCTCAATCAACTGGCGTGATTGTGTCGCAGAGGCTTTCAGTTCAGCCGTGCTGAGTTGCAGCTGATCCCGCTGCGCCATGGACTGGTTTTTCAGCATGTCCAGTGCTCGAACCTCGGTACGCAGCGCCTCGATCTGCTGCTGCCGTTCAAGCCTTCCGCTTTGAGCGTTATCTGCAGCATAAAACGACACGCTGCCCAAGGTCACGGAATGCCCTTGCGGTGTATATATCCTTTGACCTGGTTTCAGGCTCTTTCGCCGGGCCAGGGCAGATGGAAGATCTGCTGCCATCAGGCTTCCTGCCAGCAATTGGACCAATGCCTGCTGCATGGAAGTATCGTTGCACCGGACAAGGCTGGCCAGGTCTTCAGGGCCAACAGCCAGGGTACTGGGCGTGCTGCCTTTTTCAATGAAGGCCACGCGGGCCGGCGGTGGTTGCCGGGAAAATGCTGCGACCATGTCAAGGCCACTGACCTGGAAACTGTCCAGGCACTCCCGCAGGGCTGATTCAAGTGCCCTTTCCCAGCCACGTTCAACCTGCAGGCCATTCAACAGACGCGGCGTGTCGGCAAGACCGCTGCTTTCAATCCAGGGTTTCAGCTGGGCACTTTCCGCCAATTGTTCATTCAGTTGCTCAAGTGCCTGCAGTTGAGCAAGCGCATTTGCATGCTTGTCCCGCTCGGCATTGAATGTGTGCTGACAGGCCTCCAGTTGGGCTGAGGCCATGGCCAAGTCCACTTCCACCGCTGAATTGCGAGCTGTCGCCTCTGCAAGCTCCCGCTCATGGTCTGTCAACTGTTGGCTGGCCTCTGCCAATTCATGCATGGAAGGCGCCTGGATTTGTCTCTGCTCCTGGTCGAGCCGCTCCAGTTTCGACTGGATCTGGCTTTCGGCCCGGCTGGCAGCCTCCTGCCGGGATGAAACCTGACCCAAGGCCTGTTGCACCTGCAACACCTTTGCGCGTTGTCCCTCTACAGACTGGCGAGCGGCACGCAGGGCGTCATCCACTGGCTCTACTGCAAGCTCGGCTTCTTCCTGTGCAATGATTCTTTCTTCAAGCTCGGCCTGCAGGTATTCACTTGAACTGCTGATTTCCTCCAGTTTCGCCCGCGCTTCCTCTTCACGTTGCAGCCATCCCTGGATTTCCACTTCAAGCTCTGCCACACGGGCTGAAAGTCTTGACCTGGACTCGGCCATTACTCGAAGATCCGCCTCAAGCCTGCTGACCTCACGGTTGGCCTCGATCCATGCGGTCTGGTCATTCTCAAGCTGTTGCTGGGCCTGTATTTGCTGTTCGCGCACCGAAAAAAGCTCGGTCTGCGTACTGATTGAGCGCGCCTGGATGCCTTCAAGCTCGGCTTTTGCCTTTTCAAGCCGGGCCTGGCCGCTGTTTTTCTGCTCAGTGGCCTCTGAATAGCGGATATACCACAGCAAACGCTGCTTGATGTTTTTGGTTTCTTCAAGCTCCTTGAACTGGCGGGCCACTGTGGCCTGCTGTTCAAGTCTTTCGATCTGGGTGGTCAGTTCCCGCAGGATGTCTTCAATGCGAGTCAGGTTGTCGCGAGTATCCGCAAGCCGGTTGCTGGTCTCTCGTCGCCTTTCTTTGTACTTTGAAACACCCGCCGCCTCTTCCAGGAAAATTCGCAATTCTTCCGGGCGGGCTTCAATGATGCGGGCAATCATGCCCTGCCCGATGATTGCGTAGGCGCGTGGCCCGAGGCCGGTGCCGAGAAAAATATCCTGAACATCCCGGCGGCGAACGGACTGCTGGTTGATGTAATAAGTGGATGTGCCGTCACGGGTCAGCACGCGCTTCACGGAAATTTCAGAATACTGGTTCCAGCTGCCGCCGGCCCTGCCTTCGGTGTTGTCAAAAACCAGCTCAACACTGGCGCGGGAAGCCGCCTTGCGGTTGCTTGAGCCATTGAAGATCACATCCTGCATGGATTCACCACGCAGCTCGGATGCCTTGGACTCACCCAACACCCAGCGCACAGCATCAATGATGTTGGATTTTCCACATCCATTCGGGCCCACAACACCCACCAGGTTGCTGGGCACAGCAAAGGAAGTCGGTTCGACAAATGACTTGAAGCCAGCTAAACGAATGTGTGTTAAACGCACGATGCAGTGGGAATTGAACCAATAGAACCAATGAAAACTTCCGCCCACGGAGGCTGGAAACCCCCGCTGACCTTATAATAGCAAAGCCTTCAGGGTTTACACCGGGGGCCATGCCCCAGTTGGCAGGATGATTGAGATGTCGTTTCAGCAGTTTAATGCCGCCGTGGCCAAGCGCCCGCAGGCCTGAGAGAGAAGCATGAGTAACAAACCCAGCCGTGATCTGCAAACCTTCCCGAACCCCAATCCGGACCGGCCATATCACGTTCATATCGAAGTACCTGAATTCACGTGCCTTTGTCCGCTGACAGGCCAGCCTGATTTTGCAACACTGGTGATTGATTACCTGCCGAACCAGAAAAACGTTGAACTGAAAAGCCTGAAGATGTACATGTGGAGCTATCGTGAAGAAGGCGCATTCCATGAGGCAGTCACAAACAAGATTCTTGACGACCTGGTTTCAGCCACCGACCCGCGCTACATGAAGCTGACTGCAAAATGGTATGTACGTGGCGGCGTTTACACCACCGTGGTGGCCGAACACCGGCATACCAACTTCCAGCCGCTGCCGAAGGTGGAGTTGGACCAGATTTCAACAATGAACCCGACCCGCGGCTGAGCCGGGCGCAATTTTTATTTTCAGGAAGCCCGGCCCTTGAAGAACCTGGACAAACTTCAGCCCTACCCGTTTGAACGACTGCGTGCCCTTTTTGCGGGCGTTCAGCACACCGGCGGGCTTTCGCATGTGAACCTTTCAATCGGTGAGCCCAAGCACCCCACGCCGGAGTTGATCAAAAAGGCGCTGACAGACAACCTGGACGGGCTGTCGGTTTACCCGGGCACACAGGGCTTGCCTGAACTTCGCCGTTCAATTTCGAACTGGATACTTCGCAGGTTTGATGCAAAAGTCGACCCAGACACCCAAGTGCTGCCCATCCTGGGTTCGCGCGAAGCCCTGTTTTCCTTTGCCCAGGTGGTTCTGGATGGATGTGAGGCAGGCAGCCACGTGGCTTTTCCCAACCCCTTCTACCAGATTTACGAGGGCGCGACCTTTCTGGGCGGCGCAAGCCCGGTGTTCGTGAATATTGACGAGCGGACAGGCCTGCCGGATTTTCATTCCCTCGGCCCGGATGTGCTGGCAAAAACACGGCTGATGTATGTGTGTTCGCCAAACAACCCGACCGGTGCAGTGTATTCACTGGAAGACTGGCAAAAGCTGTTCGACCTGGCCGATGAATACAATATCGTGATTGCATCCGATGAGTGTTATTCGGAAATATATCTCGAGGGTGGCCCAGCCCCGCTGGGTGGCCTGGAAGCGGCCAGCCGCCTGGGCCGTTCCGACTACAACAACCTTGTGGTGTTTTCCAGCCTGTCCAAGCGCTCGAACGCGCCAGGCCTTCGTTCAGGCTATGTAGCGGGCGATGCAGACCTGATGAAAGCCTTCCTGCGTTACCGCACTTACCATGGGTCTGCCATGTCCACCACCATCCAGATGGCCAGCATTGCGGCCTGGAATGATGAACAGCATGTGCAGGAAAACCGCAGGCTGTACACTGAAAAGTTCAAGGCATTCAAGGAAATACTGGCTGGCAAACTCAAGTTGAGCATTCCGCCAGCAGGTTTTTATTTCTGGGCTGACGTTGGGCAGGACGACACTGAATTTGCAAAAATGCTTTTTCGGGAAGCCCATGTCACCCTGCTTCCCGGCAGTTATCTGGGCCGGGCGGCAAATGGCCGCAACCCCGGCAGCAACCATGTGCGGATAGCACTGGTGGCAAGCCTTGAAGAATGCAATGAAGCAGCACAACGAATCAAAAACATAATCTGACACAGGACACAAAATGACAGTCAATCACCAGGCAATCATTGAAGCCGCATGGGAAAACCGCGCGGACATTACACCTTCTGCAGCACCTGCCGACGTGCGTAATGCCGTTGGCGATGTGCTTGAGAAACTGAACACTGGCGAGCTGCGGGTGTGCTCCAAGGAAAATGGTGACTGGGTTACCCACCAGTGGATCAAGAAAGCAGTGCTGCTCTCTTTCCGCCTGGAAGACAACAAGCCCATGGCAGCAGGCGGCTTTACCCAGTTTTATGACAAGGTGCCCACCAAATTCGTGGACTACACCGAAGAAGACTTCAAGAAAGGTGGCTTCCGCGTGGTTCCACCTGCAGTGGCCCGTCGCGGCAGCTTCATTGCAAAAAACGTGGTGCTGATGCCCAGCTATGTAAACATCGGAGCCTATGTGGATGAAGGCACCATGGTGGACACCTGGGCCACCGTCGGCTCATGTGCACAGATCGGCAAGAATGTACACCTCAGCGGCGGCGTGGGCATCGGTGGCGTACTGGAGCCCCTGCAGGCCAACCCCACCATTATTGAAGACAACTGCTTCATCGGCGCCCGTTCCGAGGTGGTTGAAGGCGTGATCGTCGAGGAAAACTCCGTGATTTCCATGGGTGTGTACATCGGCCAGAGCACGAAAATCTACAACCGTGAAACAGGTGAAGTGACCTATGGCCGCATTCCCGCCGGTTCCGTGGTGGTCAGTGGTTCACTGCCCAGCGCCTGCGGAAAATACAGCCTGTATTGCGCCGTGATCGTGAAACGGGTGGACGCAAAAACCCGCGCCAAGACCGGCATCAATGAACTGCTGCGCGGCACTGACTGAAAAGGCCTGAGACAATGATTGCAAAAGTCTACGGAATACCCAACTGCTCCAGCGTTAAAAAGGCAATTGCATCATTGAAGGAGAACGGCACGGAAGTGCTGTTCCATGATTTCAAGAAACAGGGTGTACCAGCCGACCTGCTTGACCACTGGATCAATGTGTTTGGCCTGGACATCCTGATCAACAGGAAAGGCACCACTTGGCGGGGTCTTGATTCCGCCCAGCAACAGCAGGCCCTGTTACTGGGCAGCGCAAAGGCCCTGCTGCAACAGAACCCCAGCCTGATCAAGCGGCCAATTGTGGACCTGCAGGGCAGCCTCGTGATCGGGCAAACAGAATTCAACAAGGGCAATCCATGAAAAGCGAACTGTCGGCCCATCTGGCCGCAGATGCCACAGACCTGGTCACCGTGCGTGACTGGGTGCGATTCTTTGTCAGTGAAATGCGGAAAGGTGGCGTGTTTTTTGGGCACGGCAGCAGCAATGCATTTGATGAAGCCATTTACTTGGTTCAGTCTGCACTGGGATTACCAGTTGGTGAACTGGAGCCCTTCTGGGATGCGCGGGTCACCAGCCGTGAAAAAATCCGGCTGCAGCATTTCATAGACCAGCGTGTCAGCAACAGAAAACCGGCCAGCTACATCACTGGCGAAGCCTGGTTGCAAGGCCATTCATTCAAGGTGGATGAACGGGTGATCATTCCCCGCTCCTTCATTGCAGAGCTGCTGGCCGACCAGTTCACGCCCTGGGTGAATGCACCCGAGATGCCGTTTGACATCCTGGACATGTGCACAGGCTCAGGCTGCCTAGCCATACTTGCGGCACATGTATTTGAAAACTCGCAGGTGGATGCGGTTGATCTTTCAAAAGACGCGCTTGCAGTGGCCCGCCAGAATATTGAAATGCATGAACTTTCCCAAAGGGTCAGGGCAATCGAATCGGACCTTTTTTCCAATCTGCAGGGGAAACAGTACGACTTCATTCTCACCAACCCGCCCTATGTGAATGAAGCTTCCATGAAAAAGCTGCCACCTGAATACCTGCATGAACCGCGCATGGCGCTTGCCGGCGGCGACAGTGGCATGGACCTGATCGAAGACATCCTGCAGCAGGCTCCTGCACACCTGAAGGATGGCGGCTTCCTGATTGTTGAACTGGGCAATGAACGCCTGCATTTTGAAGCGGCTTTTCCCCACCTGAACCCGGTGTGGCTGGAAACCTCCGCTGGAGATGAGCAGGTATTCCTGCTGAACAAGGAAGACCTGGTCTGAAAACCTGAATGATTCAAATCAACAACCTGAGCATTGCCCGCGGCAGCAAGCCTATCCTGACCAATGCGGAACCCACCCTCGTCCCCGGAGAAAAGGTGGGCCTGATCGGACACAATGGTGCGGGAAAGTCCAGTTTTCTGAGCGCCCTGCTGGGTGAACTGCCCCTGGATCAGGGCAGTATTGATTTGCCCAAGGTGTGGCGGCTGTCCTGGATTGACCAGGAAGTAACAGCCAACCACCTGACGGTGATCGACTTTGCACTGGAAGGTGACCGGGCCCTGCATGAGATCAGGCAGCAGATCAAGACAGTGGAACAGGGCCATGACATGGAGCAGCTGGGCTACCTGTATGAGCAACTGGAAAACCTGGATGGCTATGCAGCTGAAGCACGCGTAGCCACCATCTTGCACGGCCTGGGTTTCAGCACCAGCGACCTTCAACGGAAGGTGGGGGAATTTTCAGGCGGCTGGAAAATGCGCCTGAACCTGGCGAAGGTACTGGGTTCCCGGGCTGATCTCATTCTGCTGGACGAGCCCACCAACCACCTGGACATTGAAGCGGTGGTCTGGCTGGAGCAATGGATCAAGCAGGTGAACAGCACGGTGATACTGGTGTCACACGACCGGGACTTCCTGGATGAAGTGTGCACTCACACGGTACACCTGAACAATGAGAAGCTGACCAAGTACACCGGTGGTTATTCCGCATTCGAACGGGCTTTTGCCGAGCGGGCTGAACAGGTCAGCCAAGCCAACCGCAAGGCAGCTGGTGAAATGGAAAAGCTGCAGAAATTCGTGGACCGTTTCAAAGCCAAGGCCAGCAAGGCCAAGCAGGCCCAAAGCCGAGTGAAGCGGCTTGAGAAAATAAAACTGATTGAAACCCTGCAGGTTGAACCCCATGTAGCCATTCCCTTCATGGAGCCGCACAAAAGCCCAGACCCGCTGGTTGTGCTGAGCCGCAGTGACTGCGGTTATGACACCTCACGGCCAGTTCTGAAAGGCATCAGCCTGGAACTTCGGCCCGGTGACCGGATTGGACTGCTGGGTGCAAACGGCAATGGCAAAACCACGCTTGTAAAAACCCTGGTAGGCGAACTGGACATGCTGGGCGGCGAACGGGTGGAAGGCAAAGGGCTGGTTTATGGCTACTTTGCGCAGGACCAGATTGAATCACTCGACATGAATGCCACACCGCTGCAGCACATGTCACGGCTTGAGCGCAACCTGTCGGAACAGAAGGCACGAGAATTCCTGGCGCGTTACCACTTCAGGGATGACAAGGTGCGGCAGTTGGTGGGCAGCTTCTCGGGCGGAGAAAAATCACGCCTGGCACTGGCCCTGCTGGCCTACCGCAAGCCCAACCTGCTTTTGCTGGATGAACCCACCAATCACCTCGATATTGCAACACGCCAGGCACTGGCCAGCAGCCTGCTGGAATTCGAGGGCGCGCTGGTGATGGTTTCACATGACAGGCACCTGCTGGAATCCATTACAGACCGGTTCTGGCGGGTGCATGATGGGTCCGTCACGGAATTTGATGGTGACCTGGATGACTATGCTGAACTGCTGAAAAAGGAGGCCTTGGCAGATAACCAGAACAAGAACCAGGCCGCCAGGTCGGAGAGCCCTGCCCCAGCATTGGCTGCTGCCTCGCGGGTGGTTGACAGGCAAGCTGCAAGCCAGCGACTGAAGCAACTGAACAATCAGGCGAGAAAGCTTGAAAAACAGATTGAGGTTGATCAACCAAAGCTTGCAAGGCTGGATGAATTGCTTGCGCAATGCGACTACAGCAACGCAGAGGCTGCAAAGAAAGCAAGGGCCAGTCTTGATGAACGCGAAAAGCTGTCCTCCAGCCTGCAGACTGCAGAAAATTTACTGCTGGAGATCATGCTGGAAATAGAGGAACTGGAAGAATCGCTGGGGGTGTAGCATCCAGCAAAAGGCAGACTAATCCAGTAAGCCCTCCTCGCTCAAAAACTCCTGCCACTCAGGCAGGCTGAAACACAATGCTGGGCCAATTGCGGTCGCATTCAGGCTGAGCAGATTTTCATGAAGCAACCTTCGCTGATGCTGCCCCGAAACTTCGCACATTTTTGCGCGTACAAGGCTTTTAACAAGATCCGGTACGCAAAGTGGAGTGGGCAGGCCCAACTCATGGAAGCTGGCTCCCAGTAGATTATCGACCAGTTCACCCGCCACCTCCGGTGTGGTGGATTGCCCGTTCAGCGCATCCAGGTAAGCGAGTTCCACCAGGCCAACATGGCATCGCAGCAACAGAGCGTCGGGAGTACGATTGACCTCCAGCGAAGAGTTTCTGGCCTGAACAAGGCT